>NZ_JBSFEV010000031.1:0-118052 GCF_053594615.1 Streptomyces sp. NPDC001858 | reverse complement strand
GTTTCCCTTTCCGGCGGTTCCGACTCTATCAGATCCTTTCGGCGCTGATTCCCAGTCAGAGGGGGTTGTCTTCGCGACCCTTGGGCCGTTCCGACGTCTCAAACCTTAGCGGATCCGATCGGCAGTTCCTAATCGAGCTGCCGACCCCGAATCGAATTGAATTCGGGCACGCCGAATTCAACCCCGTAGGGAGATCGTGCTGATGGTTTGTGGTGTCGCCAGTGCGACGGAGGTGTTGCCGAAGAACCGTTACGGCTCCGTGGCAACCCGGAGAACTCTACTTACCTCGCATGGAGACGTCAAGCGCCGCCTGTCAAGATCTTTTAATCGAGGTCGCTGAGCCGGCCGCCGGCGTCCGGCTGGGCGTGCTCCACCCGGCGCAGCAGCCTGGTCAGGACCTCGCCGAGGCTGGTGCGCTCCTCCGCGGAGAGGTCCTGGAGGAGGTCCTCCTCGAAGACCGTCGCCATGCGCATCGCCTCCAGCCACTTCTCGCGGCCCTCGGGTGTCAGCTCCACGATCACCCGGACCCGGTTGGACTCGTCGCGCTCCCGGGTCACCAGTCCCTCGGCGAGCATGCGGTCGATCCGGTGGGTCATCGCGGCCGGTGTCAGGCCGAGGCGCTTGGCCAGGTCGCTGGGGCCCAGGCGATAGGGGGCGCCGGACAGGACGAGGGCCTTGAGGACCTCCCACTCGGCGTTGCTGATGCCGAGGTCCGCGGTCTGGCGGCCGTACGCGACGTTCATGCGGCGGTTGAGGCGGGACAGCGCCGAGACGATCTTCTCGATCTGCGGGTCGAGGTCCTGGAACTCGCGCTGGTAGGCCGCGATCTGCTCTTCGAGGGTCGGCTCGCCGCCGGTGCCCGTGCCGGCGCTGCCGGGGGTGTCGCCCATGTGGCCACTATCGCACGTCGTTCGTTCGCGTCGAAGTCTTTCGGGATGTACAGTTCAACTTCGAACTTTAGCTTCGAAGTCTTCGGTTCTAAGTACTGAGGCAGTAGAAGCACTGACCGTCACCAACCGCACTGCTTGAGAGATGAGAGAGGTGAACGTGACCAGGGCGATGGGCGCAGCGATGCGCCGGATCCACGTGGGCAACGCACTCAGCGCGTTCGGGCTCGGCTTCACCGTCCCCTACCTGTACGTCTATGTGGCGCAGGTGCGGGGGCTGGGGGCCATGACGGCGGGGCTCGTTCTCGCCGTCTTCGCGGTGGCCGCGCTGATCGTGCTGCCGTTCGCCGGCCGGGCGATCGTGCGCCGCGGTCCACTGCCGGTCCTGCTCGCCGCCCTGGTCACCGCCGCAATCGGAGCGCTGAGCCTCGGACTGGCCGGGAACGCGACGGCCGTACTGGCGGCCGCGGCCGCGCTCGGGGCCGGGCAGGCCGTGATGCAGCCGGCGCTCGCGACGATGATCGTGGACTGCTCGACCGCGGAGACGCGGTCGCGGGCGTTCGCGACGCAGTTCTTCCTGCAGAACCTCGGGCTGGGCGTCGGTGGGCTGATCGGCGGGCATCTGGTCGACACCACGCGCGTGTCGTCCTTCACTCTGCTGTTCGCCATCGAGGCGGCGATGTTCCTGCTGCTGGCCGTGGTGCTGTCGACGGTGCGGCTGCCGCACGCTCCGAAGGTCGGG
Organism: Streptomyces sp. NPDC001858; assembly: GCF_053594615.1. Taxonomy (NCBI): domain Bacteria; kingdom Bacillati; phylum Actinomycetota; class Actinomycetes; order Kitasatosporales; family Streptomycetaceae; genus Streptomyces; species Streptomyces sp. NPDC001858. The sequence continues at coordinate 116,423 of NZ_JBSFEV010000031.1, read as the reverse complement.
GACGCCCCGCGGTCCGCCAGGGGGAGCTGGAAGCAGCTGCTCGGCAATCGGGCCATGGTGCAGCTGTGCGTGCTGGGCTTCGTGCTGTTCTTCGCCTGCTACGGGCAGTTCGAGTCGGGGCTGAGTGCGTACGGGGTCGAGGCCGTGGGGATTTCGACGTCCGCTCTCGGCAGCGCGCTGGCCGCCAACACGGCGATGATCGTGATCGCGCAGTTCGCGGTGCTGAAGTTCGTCGAGCGGCAGAAGCGGTCGCGGGTGATCGCGGCCGTGGGGCTGATCTGGGCCGTGGCGTGGGTCGTGGCCGGGTACGCCGGGCTCGGGCACGGCAGTCGGACGATGGCGACGGCCGCGTTCGTGTCGACCTACGCGTTGTTCGGGCTGGGCGAGGCGATGCTGTCGCCGACGGTCGCGCCGCTGGTCGCCGATCTCGCGCCGGAGGGGATGGCGGGGCAGTACAACTCGGCGTTCGCCCTGGTGAAGCAGCTTGCGCTGGCCGTCGGGCCGGCGGTGGGCGGACCGCTGGGGGCCTCGCTGCACGCGCCGTACATCGTGATGTTCCTGCTGTTCTCGCTGGGGATCACCTACCTGGCGCTGCGGCTGGGACGGCAGCTGACCGCCGTCCAGGATCAGCCGTGGCTGGTGCGGAAGCGGGTGGTGGCCCGGGGTGGGGCCGCTGTGGAGCCGGTGGGCGCGGAGGCCTGACCGCTCAGGGTTCGCCGTGCGGAAGGCGGCCGTCGTCCGAGGGGACGGCGGCCGCCTTCCGTGTGTTCAGCGGACCGCTGTCACCAGGGTCGCCGTGAAGGGGAAGGTCGTCGTGTCGTCGGGGAGGTGGCCGCGGATCGTTTCGGCGACGCGGGTGAGGGCCTGCTCGCCCCCGGCTTCGACGAGCGTCTGGCCCCAGGGGATCGCGGAGAGGTGGCCGGTGACGTAGTCCTCCAGTGGGGGGAGGGTGATGGCGAAGGTGAGGTCGCGGCGGGTGGTGGAGCCGAAGCCCGCGCGTTCGAGGGCGGTGGTCAGGCGGTCCGCGGCGCTGAAGGCCGTCCGGTAGCCGGCTGCCGCCTCCGGGGTGCCGTGTCGTTCCAGTGCCCGGTGCTGGGCCGTGAAGTACGGGGAGTCGTCCAGTTCGGCCCAGACCGTGGCGGCGAACCGGCCGTCGGGGCGGGTGACGCGGGCCGTCTCGGTCAGGGCCGCGTCGAGGTCGGGGAAGAACTGGGCGCCCTGTTGGCAGAGGACGGCGTCGAAGGCCGCGTCGGGGTAGGGGAGGTTGTGGGCGGGGGCGGCGGTGAATTCGATGTCCGGGTAGAGGCGCGGGTGGCACGCCACTGCGATCTTGAGCATCTCCTCGTTGACGTCCGCGCCGGCGACCCGGCCGGTGGGGCCGGCCTGTGCGGCGGCGGCGCGGGCCGCGAAGCCCGTGCCGCAGGCGAGGTCGAGGACGGTGGCGCCGGGGTAGAGGTCCGCGGCGTCCACGAGTGCGGTGACGAAGGGCGCCATGAGGGGCGCGACGTAGTGTTCGTAGCGCTGGGGGGCGCTTCCCGTGAGATGAAAGCCCGTTGCGTCTGCCATGGGGAGCTACTAGCACCGGGGGGCGTGTTCGCCTAGGTGCCGCGCGCGGGGGAGGTCGTTCCGTCCGGCTTCGGCAGGACGAACTCGCACCACACCGCCTTTCCGCCGCCCGGGGTGCGCCTGCTGCCCCAGCTGGTGGCGATGGTGGCGACGATGGCGATGCCGCGGCCCGATTCGTCGCCCGGTTCCGCGCGGCGGCGGCGCGGGAGGTGGTCGTCGCCGTCGGTGACCTCGATGATCAGGCGGCGGTCGGTGCGGCGCAGGCGCAGCCGCATGGGCGGGGTGCCGTGCTGAAGCGAGTTGGCGACGAGTTCGCTGGTGGCGAGGACGCCGAGGTCATGCAGTTCGGCGGGGAAGCGCCAGCTGGTGAGGACGCCGGAGGCGAAGGCACGCGCGCGTGGGGCCGCTTCGACTCCGCCGAGGAGCTCCAGGGCCGCGTTGCGGAACAGCTCGCCGTCGGGGCCGGTGCGGGCCGGGTGCTGGAGGACGAGGACGGCGACGTCGTCGTCGTGGTCGGCGGTGACGCCGGCCGAGCGGACCAGGCGGTCGCAGACGACCTGGGGGGTGCCGGTGGCGCCGGCCAGGGCGCGTTCCAGGGCGGCGATGCCTTCGTCCAGGTCTTCGTTCCTGCGCTCCACGAGGCCGTCCGTGTAGAGGACGGCCGTCGAGCCGGGGCCCAGGGGGATGGAGCCGGAGGCGTGCATCCAGCCGCCGGTGCCCAGGGGCGGGCCGGTGGGTTCGGCGGCGCGCAGGACGGTGCCGTTCTCGTCGCGGACGAGGATGGGGAGGTGGCCTGCGGAGGCGTACACGAGCCGGCCCTCGTTGGGGTCGTGGATGGCGTACACGCACGTGGCGATCTGGTTGGCGTCGATCTCCATGGCGAGGCCGTCGAGGAGCTGGAGGACCTCGTGCGGGGGCAGGTCGAGGCGGGCGTAGGCGCGGACCGCGGTGCGGAGCTGGCCCATGACGGCCGCCGCGCGCACGCCTCGGCCCATGACGTCGCCGATGACGAGGGCGGTGCGGCCGCCGCCGAGGGTGATGACGTCGTACCAGTCGCCGCCGACGGCGGCCTCGGTGCCGCCGGGCTGGTAGGTGGCGGCGATGCGCAGGTCGTCGGGCTCTTCGAGCTCCTGGGGGAGGAGGGAGCGCTGGAGGGTGACGGCCGTCTCGCGCTGGCGGCGTTCGCTGGTCCTGAGGCGTTCGGCGGCTTCGGCGTGGTCGGTGACGTCGGTGGCGAAGATCAGGACGGCGCTCTTGCCGTTGTTCTCGGCTGCCGGGGTGCAGGTGAACGTGTAGGAGCGGCCGTCGGGCGCCTTGCGGGACTTCAGGGTGCGGGGCTTGCCGCTGCGCAGGGCCTGGTCGAGGAGCGGCAGCAGTCCGAGGTCGCGGAGTTCGGGGAGGGCTTCGGCGGCCGGTTCGCCGCAGGAGCGTACGCCGAAGGCCGCCGCGTAGGCGTCGTTGACGTAGGCGAGGCGGTGGTCGGGGCCGTGGACGAGGGCGACGAGGGCCGGAACGCGGTCGAGGACCTCACGGACCGGGAGTTCGTCGACCGCGGGCACCGGCGGCGGCTCGTCGGTGAGTTGTTCGACGCGGGCCGCGGGTACCGAGCCCTCGCTCCGCCGGTCCGTGGGGGTGACCGGGTGATCGGCTCGCGCGGCGGCGCGGCGCTGCGTTCCGGGGAGCCGGGCGCTCCAGCGCGTGAAGTTCACGAATCCTTGCCTCGTGTAGTTGTCGTCGGCCGGCTCCGGGCCCGGCCTGGGCTCCGGGGGCCGCGCGGCGGTGGCCGCACATTGTTGCAGCACCCGGGGTGTGGAGCACGGGGAAACAGCCTCGTGGGTCGCGGGGGCGGGCGGTGGCCCGCCGGGTGGGGCTCGAGAGGTGGCTCGGGAGAAGGCTCTGGGGAGGGCTCGGGAGGGGTTTATGAGCAGGGAGCAGTCTGGCAGTGTGGCCGCCGTCCGGGCCGACATTCGTCATACGTGGGGGCGGCCGGTGGAGTTCCTGGATCCGTCAGGACGACCCCTTCGGGTCGTCGGGAGACTCTCGAGAAGGCTTTCCACCGGCAGCGAGTTCGAACTCCGCGCGGGGATGTTCGAGTGATCCCAGGGAGACGATCTCCCGTTTGAAGAGGCCGGCGAGGGTCCATTCGGCGAGCACGCGCGCCTTGCGGTTGAAGGTGGGCACGCGGCTGAGGTGGTACGCGCGGTGCATGAACCAGGCCGGGTAGCCCTTGAGCTTGCGTCCGTAGACGAAGGCGACGCCTTTGTGGAGGCCGAGCGAGGCGACCGAGCCGACGTATTCATGGGAGTACGTCCGCAGGGGTTCGCCGTGCAGGGAGCGCGTGATGTTGTCGGCGAGGACCTTGGCCTGGCGGACGGCGTGCTGGGCGTTGGGCGCGGTCTCCGCACCGGGCCGGTCGGCCGTCACGTCGGGGACCGCGGCGGCGTCTCCGGCCGCCCACGCGTGCGTGACGCCGTCGACGGTCAGCTCGGGGGTGCATTTCAGCCGACCTCGTTCATTGAGCGGGAGGTCGGTGGCGGCGAGCAGCGGGTGGGGTTTGACGCCGGCGGTCCACACGACCGTACGGGTCGGGAAGCGGGCGCCGTCGCTGAGGACGGCGATGCGGTCGGCGCAGGACTCCAGGCGGGTGTTCAGCCGGACGTCGATGTTGCGGCGGCGTAGTTCGCTGACCGTGTAGCGGCCCATGTCGGCGCCGACCTCCGGCAGGATCCGGTCGGAGGCCTCGACCAGGATCCACTTCATGTCCTCGGGCTTGACGTTGTGGTAGTAGCGCGTGGTGTAGCGCGCCATGTCCTCCAGTTCGCCGAGTGCCTCCACGCCCGCGTAGCCGCCGCCGACGAAGACGAAGGTGAGGGCCGCGTCGCGGATGGCGGGGTCGCGGGTGGAGGAGGCGATGTCCATCTGTTCGATGACGTGGTTGCGCAGCCCGATGGCCTCCTCGACGGTCTTGAAGCCGATGGCGTGGTCGGCCAGGCCCGGGATGGGGAGCGTGCGGGAGACGGAGCCGGGCGCGAGGACGATTTCGTCGTACGCCAGCTGCTGGGGGCCGGTGCCTTCCTCGTCGGTGGCGAGGGTGGTGAGGGTGGCGGTGCGCTTGGCGTGGTCGACGGCGGTGACCTCGCCGACCACGACCCGGCAGTGCGGCAGGACGCGGCGCAGGGGCACGACGACGTGCCGGGGGGAGATGGACCCCGCGGCCGCCTCGGGCAGGAAGGGTTGGTAGGTCATATACGGGTCGGGTGTGACGACCGTGATCTCGGCCTCGCCCCGGCCGAGTTCCTGTTGCAGCTTCTGCTGGAGCCGCAGGGCCGTGTACATCCCGACGTAGCCACCGCCGACAACGAGAATGCGCGCACGTTCCTTCACCCTCCCATGACGCACCGGCCGCCGGAGTTTGTCCACAGCCTCGACAATTTGTGTGACCGCGAGTCGGCCGCGCCCCGGGTTGGCCGAAACACCGGAGTACGGATCAGGAGCGCAGGTCAGAGGGTGTGCGCCGGGGTGGGGGAAGGGGCGCAATCGGGACGTATACGACCCGTACTCCGATCGGGGGGCGCTCCGTGCGGAACCTGCCCCTTCTGAATTGACTGCCTCTCAACTATGTTCGTATGTCGACGGGGTGTCAGGGGGAAGCGCTCTACGGGTCTGCGACGGGCGGACTCGAGGAGGCTGCTGTCCCCTGTGTTCCACGCCCCGGATTTCTATGGCGGGGAAAGTCTCCGGGGGGAGACGTCATTACCGGGGGATCATTCATGCACATTCAGAACTCGCATTGGTCGTCCGCGCCGACGCTCGCAACCGGCGGCGCGGTCGGTGCGGTCGGCACGGCCATCGGCAACGGACGCGGAGACGGCGCGCGCACAGCGCCGCTGCGCGTGGACGCACAGCGCAATCTGGAACACGTACTGCGGGCCGCGCGGGAGGTCTTCGGCGAGCTGGGGTACGGCGCGCCGATGGAGGACGTGGCGCGGCGCGCGCGGGTCGGGGTCGGCACGGTGTACCGGCGCTTCCCGAGCAAGGACGTCCTGGTGCGGCGGATAGCCGAGGAGGAGACCTCTCGGCTGACCGACCAGGCGCGGACGGCGCTCGGCCAGGAGGACGAACCGTGGTCGGCCCTGTCGCGCTTCCTGCGGACGTCCGTGGCGTCCGGCGCCGGGCGGCTGCTGCCGCCGCAGGTGCTGCGCGTCGGGGTCGCGGAGGACGGCTCCGAGGGCGGGCCGGCCGGCGAGGCGCGGGTGCCGCAGCAGCGGACCCAGCCGGGCGGCGGCGAACTGCGGCTCGTCCCGGAGGACGGTACGACGGCCGCTGTCGACGACACCGGCGCCGCGGCGCTGCTCGAGGTCGTGGGCCGGCTCGTGGAGCGGGCGCGGGAGGCGGGCGAACTGCGCGTCGACGTGTCGGTGTCGGATGTGCTGCTGGTGATCGCGACGGCGGCGCCCTCGCTGCCGGACCCGGCGCAGCAGGCGGCGGCCTCGGCGCGATTGCTGGACATCCTGCTGGAGGGCCTGCGGTCCCGGTCCTCTTCGTGAGCCGGAAGCGGTGATGGTGGGTGGGGGCGCCGCACTGCCCCCACCTCCCGTCCACCGCACTGGACGGGCGCCGGACACGTGCCGAACAAGTGCCGAACAAGCGCCGGACATCCGGGGCATTTCGAGCAGGCGGCTCAACTCCTGCCCACAGAACGACAGTTGAACCTTGCCCGTATGGGTGAACCTTAGTACTGGACTGCGACAAGTCCCCACGGACGAGTGGATGGCCCGTCCGACGGGGTACTGACCAAAAGCCAATATGGCACTCTGACCCGGTGGTCGGGACTGGTTGTTGGGCAGGCGGCGGGGGCTTTCCGCGATGAGCGTTGACGGTCAGGACGAGTCACTCGGTTCACCCAGTGACGGTGACGGTGACGCGGCGGCCGACGGCCCGACCTCGCCACAGGTACCGAGCCAGGGCCGACGCGTGAGCGGTGGGGAGGGTCCGCACGCCGATCCGCCGGAAGGCACGGCGGAGAGCGCGGCGTACAGCACCATTCCGGCGCAGCGTGAGTGGCGTGCCGAAGGGATCCTGCCGCCGCCTCGGGACGTGCCGCCCGGCGACACCGATCTGATCGGCCGGATGCGCTCGGGCGACGACACGGCGTACGAGGAGCTGTACCGGCGCCATGCCGACGCCGTGCGCCGCTACGCCCGCACCTGCTGCCGGGACGCCCACACCGCCGACGACCTCACCGCCGAGGTCTTCGCCCGCATGCTCCAGGCGGTGCGCAGGGGCTCGGGACCCGAGTACGCCGTCCGCGCCTATCTCCTCACCTCCGTCCGACGGGTGGCCGCGGGCTGGACGCAGTCGGCGAAGCGGGAGCAGCTCGTCGACGACTTCGCGGTGTTCGCGGCGCAGTCCGCCCGCCCCGCGGAGGTGTCCGACGACGACACGCTGGACCTGGGCGCGGATGTGCGCGCGATGCACGAGGCCGAGCAGTCCATGGCCATGCAGGCCTTCCGCTCGCTGCCCGAGCGCTGGCAGGCGGTGCTGTGGCACACGGAGGTCGAGGACGAGTCGCCGAGCGAGGTCGCCATGCTGTTCGGCCTCGACGCCAACGGCACGCGCGTGCTCGCCAGCCGGGCCCGCGAGGGCCTCAAGCAGGCCTACCTCCAGGCCCATGTCAGCGCCACCCTCACCAGCGACGAGGAGTGCGCCCGCTACGCCGACCAGCTCGGCACCTACGCCCGCCGCAGGCTGCGCACCCGCGCGGAACGGGGGCTGCGCAAGCACCTGGAGGAGTGTGCGCAGTGCCGGCTGGCCGCCCTGCAGATCGAGGAGGTCGCCGGCAGCATCCCCGCCGTCGTGCCGATCGCGGTCATCGGCTGGTTCGGCGCCGCCGGGTACGCCAAGGCGCTCGCGCTCGTCGCCGGCGGCACCGGAGCGGGGGCCGCGGGCGCCGCGGGGGCGGCCGCCGCGGCGAGCGGTTCCTCCGGCGGGGCGAGTTCCGGAGGCGGGGCGGCGGCCTCCGAGGGGCTGGGCGCGCCCGTGAAGGCCGGTATCGCGGCAGGTGTGGTGTCGGTGGCGGCCGCCGTGGTGGCCCTCGCGCTCGTCGGCAACGACGGCCCGGCCGAGCCGCCCGAGGCGAGGCCGCCGGCCTCCGCACCCGCGCCGGTCGCGCGGCCCGAGGAGCCGACGCCGACGCCGACTCCCACGCCGACGCCTGCGCCTGAGCCGGCCGAGGAACCCGCGCCGGAACCGCCGGCGATCCTCCCGGTGGCGGCCCCGACGCCGACCCCCACCCCCAGGCCGACGCCCACACCGACCCCGACCCCGACCCCGGCGTCCACGCCCACCCCGACGCCCACCCCGGCTCCGAAGCCCAGTCCGACCCCCACTCCGACGCCGACGCCCCCGCCCGCCCCGGCCGTCTTCCAGCTGAGCGAGCTCGCCTTCGACGTCCACGGCGACGGCACCGGGCCCGAGATCCGGCTCCGCGACAGCAGTTGGGTGTGGCAGCGCAACGCGCTCTACATCGCGGACCGCCGGTACGCGCCCGGGGTGACCGTGCACGGCAGCTCCTCCGTCACCGTCGACCTCAACCGGAAGTGCACCTCCTACGACGGGTTCGTCGGCGTCGACGACCTGACGTTGAAGTTCGGCAAGGTCTCGTTCTCCGTCTACGCCGACGACAACCGGCTCTGGTCGTCCGGGGTGATCGAGGGCGGCGACCCGGCCGTGCTCGTCCATGTGAACCTCAGCGGTCGCACGAGTGTGCGCCTGGTGGTCGAGCCGCACAGCCACCACGACTCGGTGGCGCTCGCGGACTGGGCGGAGTCCCGGTTCACCTGCTCGTAGGCGCCGAGGAGCGGGGAGTGCGCGGCTGCTCGGCCGAGGGGTGGCGGCGCATGGCCTCCGTGAGCTCGTCCAGGGCGTCGGTCGCGGTCAGGGGTTTACCCAGGGCGCACTCGCCCGCGTAGCGCTCGGCGCCCAGGGCCTCGCGGGCCGCGGCCTCGGTTCGCTCGGCGCGGGCGTGCTCGGGTGCGGGACGCGGATAGGGGCCGCGCAGTGCGTCGGCCGCCGCGAGGAGACGGGCCGCGCGCGGGAAGTCGCCGAGCCGGGCCAGCAGGTCCGCCGCGGTGTCCACGATCGACGCCGTGATCGCCTCGGCGCACTGGTCGGCCACCGCTTGCCGCAGCGTGTCGGCGAGCACCGACAGACCGTGCTCCGGCCCGGACTCGACGGCCGTGAGGTCGCCGTCGAGCATGCCCAGCGCCGCCGTGAACTGGGGCGGCGGGGTGCCCTCCCCGATCGCCGCGCGGGTCTCTTCGCACAGCACGCGCGCGTGAGCGGCATCGCCCTGGTGCAGCGCGATGTAGGCGCGCATCAGCCGGACGAACGCCCGGACGTCCGGCAGGCCATGGCGGTCGGCGGCGCTGCTCGCCTCGTCCAGCGCCTCCATGGCGCCCTCGACATGGCCCGACCGGAAGGCAATCTCCCCGAGCCGGGCGATGAGGAACGGCGCTTCGGTGTACGCCCCGACCTCATGGGCGAGCCGCAGCGCCTCGCGGTACTCCTGCTCCGCCTCCGCGTAGCGGCCGCGCGCCATCGCCGTCTCGCCCGCCGCGCCGCACACCTGGGCCCGCATCCAGCGGTCGCCGACGCGCAGGCTGAGCACCCGCAGCTCCGCCAGATCGTCGTCCACCCCGTGCAGTCCGCCGGGCGAGTCGACGACTATGTGCGTGCGGAACATCAGGGTGCAGCCGAGCTCCCAGTCGCCGCCGTGGGCACGGCAGTTGGCGACGGCCGCGTCCAGGACGGCCCGGGCGTCCACCGTGTCCCGCAGCTGGAAGGACGTCAGCGGCCAGAGCATGCCGGGCATCCGCGCGGACTGCGGGCCGCCCGGCTCGTAGCCGGCGCGCAGCCGGGCGAGGTACTCCCGACGGCGCGGGTTCGCCGCCACGTCCTTCGGCCCCTCGGACAACAGGAACAGGTGCTGCATCCGCAGGTCCATGCGGTGCGGGTGGCGGTGGCCGGGCGGGGGTCGGTGTCCCTGCTCGGGGTGGGTGTCGTCGTCCGCCGTGGTGGGCTCGTCGAGGAAGGCGTCGATCGGATCGACGGCGGTCATGCGGGCGACGAGGTCGGCGGGGACGGGGAGGGCGGGGACAGGGAGGGCGGGAAGGGTGGCGGCGTCCCCGCGCGTGGGGTGGAGTGAGTCCGTGGACTGGAGTTTGTCCGTGAGGTGGAGTTTGTCTGTGGGGAGGAGTGTGTCCAGGACCGCGGCCAGGCGCAGGGTGCGGTCGGTCCACTCGGCGCCCTCGATGCGGTGGTTGCGGAGCCACCAGAACCAGCCCATGGCCAGGCAGAGGGCGGCGGCCTCCTCCTCCGCGCCGGCCATGAGCGCCCGCTGGAGGCCCACGCGGATGTTGTCCAGCTCGGTCTCCAGACGGGAGATCCAGGGGAGTTGCTCGGCGGAGCGCAGCAGTGGGTCGGCCCGCTCGACGAGCGCGCGCACCCACGCGCGGTGTCGCCGTTCGGCCACCGCGCGGCCGTGCGGGAGTTCGGCGGCGCGCTCGGTGGCGTACTCGTGGATCGTCTCCAGCATGCGGTAGCGCATGGCGCCGCCGCCGTGCCTCCGGTACGGGGCCGCCACGACGAGGGACTTGTCGACGAGCGCTCCGACCAGGTCGGCGACCGGGCCCGAGCACACGGCCTCCGCGGCTTCCAGGTCCCAGCCGCCCGCGAACACGGACAGCTCGCGCAGCAGCGTGCGCTCCGGTTCGTCGAGCAGGTCCCAGGACCAGTCGACGACGGCTCGCAGGGTCTGCTGGCGGGGCAGGACCGTGCGGCTGCCCGAGGTGAGGAGGCGGAAGCGGTCGTCGAGGCGGTCGGCGATCTGACGTGGGGTGAGCAGCCGGAGCCGGGCGGCGGCGAGTTCGATGGCGAGCGGCAGCCCGTCCAGCCGTCGGCAGATCTCCGCGATCGCCTCCTCTTCCCGCAGGAGCGCGGCCGCGTCGGGGCGGACGGCGGTCGCGCGCTCGGTGAAGAGGCGGTGCGCCTGGTCGGGGAGGAGGGGCTCGACCGGGCGGACCGACTCGCCGGGCACGCCCAGGGGTTCACGGCTGGTGGCGAGGATCGTGAGCTCTGGGCAGCGGGTGAGGAGCGTCTCGGCGAGGGCGGCGGCCGCGCCGATGACATGTTCGCAGTTGTCAAGGATCAGGAGTTGGCTGCGCGGGGCGCAGTACTCGACGAGCAGGGCGACCGGGTCGTCCTGCGGGGGTGCCAGCTCGGTGGTCATCAATGCGGTCTCGCGCAGACCGAGGGCACTGACCACCGCGCCCGGCACCGCCTCCGGCCGGTCGAGCGGCGCCAGCTCGACCAGCCACGCCTGCGGGAGCCCGGCGGCGGCTTCCTCGGCGAGACGGGTCTTTCCAGAGCCGCCCGGTCCGGTGAGCGTGACCAGACGGGCCCTGTGCAATTCGGAACGGATGGCGTCGAGCTCGGGTTCCCGGCCCACGAAAGAGGTAAGACGCGGACGGATGTTGCCGGTCCGTCGGGGGAGTCGGAGCGGAGGGAGACCGGCGAGGGGGGTCGTCCGGGGACGGCTCTCGGGGCGGTTCAGGAGCTCGGCGTGGAGGGCGCGCAGGTCCGGGCCCGGGTCGGTGCCGAGGCCGTCGGAGAGGGTGCGGCGGGCGGTCTCGTACGCGGCGAGGGCGTCGGCGTCACGGCCGGTGTCGCGCAGGGCGCGGATGAGGAGGGCGTGCAGCGGTTCGTCGTAGGGGTGCGTGGCGGCCAGTTCCGTCAGGCGCGGCAGAACTTCGCGGGCGCGGCCGAGGACGATGTCCGCCTCGGCGCGGGCGCGGACCGCCTCCAGGTGGAGGGCTTCGGGGCGGGCGGCCGGGGTGCGGTCGGGGAGGTCGGCGAGGGCGGGGCCGCGCCAGAGGGCGAGGGCGTCGTCGAGCGTGCGCGCGGCGGTGGGCGCGTCGCCCTGCCGCAGGGCGTGCGTGCCCTCGCGCACGAGCCGCTCGAAGACGAACAGGTCGACGTCGTCCTCGGTCGCGGCGAGCCGGTAACCCCCCGGCGCGGAGACGACGGAGTCCTTGCCGACGGCCCGGCGGAGACGGCCGATCAGCGCCTGGAGGGCGGCGGGGGCGTCCTGGGGCGGGTCGGCGGCCCAGACCTCGTCGATGAGGTCTCCCGGGGCGGTGAGCCGTCCCGGGCGCAGCGCCAGAGCGGTGAGCAGGGCGCGGAGACGGGCGCCGGGGATGGATACGGCGCTGCCCTGGTCGTCCGCTGTCTGGGTGACGCCCAGGATTCTGTACCGCACCCAGCCATTGTCGCCGGGGCACGGACACGGGGCACCAGATTTGCCACCGGGTTGCCGAGCGGGGGTGCGGGGGCGGGGTGGTCGCGGGTGGGGTGGTCGGCGGCGGGGTGGTCGGCGGCGGGGTGGTCGGGGGCAGGATGGTCGGGGGCAGGATGGTCGGCGGCGGGGTAACGGTGTGCGGCGCGCGCTCCACAGCGCCCCCGCCCCGGCGAGGGCCCGCCCTTCGACGGCCCGCTCGGCGCCCGGCCCGCTCGGCGCCCGGCCCGCCCGGCGCCCGGCCCGCCCGGCGCCCGGCCCGCCCGGCGACGGCCCGCCGAAGGCTTGGCCCGCCGAGGGTCGCGCTGGCAGTCCGCCCGGCCTGCCGTCGGTCGCCCCTCCAAGGCCCCGCCCGCCGAGGGCCCCGCCGGCGAAGGCCCCGTCCTCCCGGCAACCGCCCCGCCCGCCGAGCGCCGGCCCGCCGATGCCCGACCCGCCGATGCCCGACCCGCCGATGCCCGATCCGCCGAGGATCGCGCCCGCCGTCGGCCCGGCCTGCCGTCGGTCCCCCCTCCAAGACCCCGCCCGCCGAGGGCCCCGCCGGCGAAGGCCCCGTCCGCCCGACAACCGCCTCGCCCGACAACCGCCTCGCCCGCCGAGCGCCGGCCCGCCGATGCCCGGCCCGCCGAGGGTTGCACTCGCCGTCGGCCCGGCCTGCCGTCGGTCCCCCCTCCAAGACCCCGCCAGCCGCGGGCCCCGCCGGCGAAGGCCCCGTCCGCCCGACAACCACCCCGCCCGCCGAAGGCCCGGCCCGCCGAGGATCGCGCCCGCCGTCGGCCCGGCCTGCCGTCGGGTCTCACCCCTCCAAAACTCCGCCCCTCCGAAACCCCGCCCCTCCGAAACCCCGCTCCTCCAGGGCCCCGCCCGTCACAGGCGGCCCCGCCCGTCACAGGCCCAGCCGTCACACAAGCCCGGCCGGCAGGCTCGCCGGGCCTCACAGCGCACCAGGGCGTCGACGGTCCCGTCCTCACCCTCCGGAGGACACCGCGCGTCTTTGTGGGGCGATGCCGGCCGGTACCGCGCGGGCTCGGGCCGGGGTGCCTGTCCAGCAGGTGCCTCTGCGGGAGAGGAGGCGGCGGAGCCAGAGTTCCAGGGAGATCAGGTCGGCGAGGCCGTCCAGGGGGAGGGGTTCGCCCGCCGCCGCGGCTCTGAGGGCCTTGCGGACGACTCTCGCCTCGATCAGGCCCGCCTCCGCGAGGAGCGGCGCTTCGAAGAGCGTGAGGAGGGGGTCCATGGCCATGCGCAGGCCGGCCCGGGCGGCCGCGTCGGCGGAGGCCTGGGAAGGGGCGCCCCAGCCGTGCGGGAGGTCGGTGACGCCCGCGCCCTTGAGGACGGTGCGCAGGATCGCCGCACGCGCCCCCGGTTGCACACGCAGGGTCTCGGGGAGCGCACGGCACGCGCGGACGACCTGGTTGTCGAGGAACGGGGCGTGCAGTCGCTGGGAGCGGATCTCGGCGGCCTGCTCCAGGACGCGGAGATCCATGGCGTGCCGGGTGAGCGCCGCACGCGCGCGATAGTCGCCCGGACGCTGGCCCGGTCCCACGCCGGCGCGATGCGTGGCCCCTTGTAGGCGAACCGATACTTCAGCCAGCGCCTCCCCCGTGAGCCAGCGCGCGGCCGGGCCCGCTCCGCCCCAGGTCAGGGCCGCGAGGGACGCCCCTACGGCGCCTGAGGGGTCGTCGAAACTGAAGCTGCGGTGCAGGAGTCGTTCGGCGAGACCCTCCAAACCCGCGCGGTACGGCGTACGGGCCAGCCGGCGGGCGGCGCCGTACACGCGCGCGGGGACGAGCACGGAGCCGTCCGCCTTCGTCAGCGCGGCGACAGGGCGCACGAGGTGGCGGCGCTTGCGGTCCATCAGCAGGTCCGCCAGGCGGGCCGGGTGGGCGTCCAGGACCTGGCGGGCGCCGTAGCCCGTGAAGTGGTCCGCGCTGCCCGCCGCGAGACGCGCGCGGTCGCGGGCGGCCAGGACCAGGCTGGGGCCGGGTTCGTCGGTCAGCGGGCCGTCCAGGTCGGCGTACGGCAGCGTCTCCTCGCCGCCGGCCACGACGACGTGGTGCAGGCGCGGGTTGGCCGCGAGGGCGCCGGCCCGTTCCAGTTCGGCCTCGCGGCCGCCGACGGCCAGGTCGTTGAAGGTGACGGCCACCAGCCGCTCCCCCGCGCCCGTGCCGTGGCCGAGCAGGGTGCCCGGCATGCCGGGCAGGCCCGCGGCGAGCAGCGCCAGCGTGCCGGAGGCGGGGCCGCCGGAGAGGTCGGCGCCGATGCCGGGAACGGGCATCCCGCGCGCGGCGCGCCGTTCGGCGGGTCCCATGCCGGGCACCGGGCCGGGGTCGATGTCGGGGACGTGCCGGGGCGCGGACAGACGCGCGCGTACCGCCTCGATCAGCGCGTCGCGCACGGCGTCGACCGCGCTGTCCGGGTCGGCCGGGGGCGCCGCGACGGCGAGCGAGGCGACCGGCTCGTACCCGGCGACCTCGCGCGCCCCGGCGCGAAGGATCAGTGCATGCCCCGGTGGAATGCGGCGCACGCCGTCGTACGGGGTGGAGTCGTGCAGCGCGGCCGGGACGTCCGGGGCGGCGAGAAGGGCCGCCAGATGGCCGAAGTCGAGGTTGGCCTCGACGAGGTCGGCCAGCGGCAGCGCGGCCGTCGCGTACGCCGTGCCGCCCGCCCAGGGGGTGTGGAACACCGGGCGCGCGCCCGCCAGATCGCCGCAGACGGTGATGCGCCGGCCGACCTGGGCGATCGCCGTGTAGCTGCCCGGCCAGGCCGTCAGATGCCGAAGTGCCCCTCCGCGCGCGGCGAACAGTCCGACGCGCAGCTGTTCGTCGGTCGCCCCGCAGGTGCCGAGGACCGCGATCCGGGTCTGGGCGTCGGCCTTCACCACCCGCACCTCGTCGGGGCGCCAGTCGCCGACCGCCCACAGCGGATCGGGGTCTCCCCACAGGAGTTGGGAGCCGACCGGCTGCAAGGTCTCGCCCTCGTAGCCGACTTGGCCGCCCTGCGCCTCTCGGCGCTCCTGGCCCCCGTACGCCGCGCCGCCGTCGTGCCGGCCGTCGTAGCCGACGGACCCGCCCAACGCGCCCGCGGCGGTGCTGCTCCAACCCACCAACCACCGCATCGACGCCTCCACAGGCTGTGGACAACCGAGTGCACCGTACGAACGGTTCACATGCTGCCACGAAGAACGCGCCGTAGAAGGAGGCGGCACCGCTTGTGATCCGGGGAGTCCGCCCGGGTGAACGCGTCGACGCCGGCTGGGACGCTCCTGCGCACCCCGGTGTCCGCGACCTGAATGCGCCCCCGGTACGCTCCCCCAAGACGCCCTGCGCGCCGTCGATTTCCATGGTGGGAGGCGTTGTCACCCATGGAACACAGGGTCGCTTTTCGGCCAAATCCCCGGCGTACGTCCGACGTTGAGAGCGCGCCGAGCAGGCTCCGCACACGCTCCGTACACACGCGCGTGCCTCGAAGGCGCGCGCCGGTCCGGGAGGCGGAGTTCGCCCCCCGGACCGTTCCGCCGCCCGCGGGGATGAAGGCGGCGGTGTCCCCCAGCCCACTGGATCCAGTACAGCGGGCCGACCCACGCACGGCCCATGGAACCGCTCCCGTGGTGGCCGGAGAAGAGCGCACGGCCGGGCGCACGGCCACACAGCGGGAGCACACCGCAACGGTCCGTACCTGAGCCGTCACATTCGTACGGACCACAATCCCGCCAACCGGAAGAATGCCCCTTAACGCTTGGGATGCGGCGAACTACGCTGGGTTTACGAATGCCGCATGGTTATGCCAGCGCGGCAGCCGTCTGTGTCGAGGGGTGGCGCAATGTCCAGGGAGCAACGCGGGCCGAACGAAAAACTCGGCGCCGTTCTCGCCCTCGCGGGAATCAGCAACGCAGGACTCGCGCGACGTGTCAACGATCTTGGCGCTCAACGCGGGTTGACTCTTCGCTACGACAAGACGTCCGTGGCGCGCTGGGTGTCGAAAGGCATGGTGCCGCAGGGCGCCGCGCCGCACCTCATCGCGGCCGCCATCGGGCAGAAGCTCGGCCGCCCGGTGCCGCTCCATGAGATCGGCCTGGCGGACGCGGATCCCGCACCCGAAGTGGGCCTCGCCTTCCCCAGAGACGTCGGCCAGGCCGTGCGCTCGGCCACCGACCTCTACCGCCTCGATCTCGCGGGCCGCCGGGCCGGCTCGGGGGGCATCTGGCAGTCGCTGGCCGGATCGTTCGCAGTAAGCGCGTACGCAACGCCCGCCTCACGGTGGCTGATAACCCCGGCCGACGGTTCGGTGGCGCGCGACGTACACCTCCTGGAGGGGTCCGGCGCACCGCTCAAAGTCGGCCACAGCGATGTGCAGAAGCTGCGGGAGGCCGCCGAGGACGCCAGGCGCTGGGACTCCAAGTACGGAGGCGGCGACTGGCGTTCCTCCATGGTCCCGGAGTGCCTGCGGGTCGAGGCGGCGCCGCTGCTGCTCGGCTCGTACTCCGACGAAGTGGGGCGCGCGCTGTTCGGGGCGAGTGCCGAGCTCACCCGGCTGGCGGGCTGGATGGCCTTCGACACCGGTCAGCAGGAGGCCGCGCAGCGGTACTACATCCAGGCGCTGCGGCTCGCGCGTGCCGCGGCGGACGTCCCTCTCGGGGGCTACGTCCTGGCCTCCATGTCGCTGCAGGCCACCTACCGCGGGTTCGGCGACGAGGGCGTCGATCTCGCGCAGGCCGCCCTGGAGCGCAACCGGGGGCTGGCCACGGCCCGCACGATGAGCTTCTTCCGGCTCGTCGAGGCACGCGCGCATGCCCGCGCGGGGGACGCGCATGCCGCCGGAGCGGCGCTGAAGGCCGCCGAGGGGTGGCTGGAGCGGTCCCGTGACGGCGATCACGACCCGTCCTGGCTCGGCTTCTACTCCTACGACCGCTTCGCCGCCGACGCCGCCGAGTGCTACCGCGATCTGAAGGCGCCGCGTCAGGTGCGGAGGTTCACCGAGCAGGCGCTGTCGCAGCCGACGGAGGAGTTCGTGCGGTCGCACGGGCTGCGGCTCGTCGTCTCGGCGGTCGCCGAACTGGAGTCGGGGAACCTCGACGCGGCCTGCGAGCAGGGGGTGCGGGCGGTGGAGGTCGCCGGGCGCATCTCCTCCGCGCGCACCACGGAGTACGTCAAGGATCTGCTCCACCGGCTGGAGCCGTACGGCGACGAACCGCGCGTGGTGGAGCTGCGCGAGCGGGCGCGGCCCCTGCTGATGACTCCGGCGTAGGCACTCCCTTCGGCGCCGGTGCCCCTCGGGGTGCCGGCGTCACCCGGGTTTGAAGGCGTTGTCAGTGGCGCAGTGCACTATCGAAGCCGGGAGGTGGTGCACGTGCCGAAGATCGCTTACGACTGTGATGTGCTCGTGGTCGGCGGGGGCATCGTCGGGCTGTCGACGGCGTATGCGATCACGCGTGCCGCCCCGGGCACCCGGGTCACGGTGCTGGAGAAGGAGCCCGGCGTCGCCCGGCATCAGACGGGACGCAACAGCGGGGTCATCCACAGCGGGATCTACTACCGCCCGGGGTCGCTGAAGGCGCGGTACGCGGTGCGGGGCGCCGCCGAGATGACGAAGTTCTGTGCGGAGTACGGCATCCCGCACTCCGTCACCGGCAAGCTGATCGTCGCCACGGCGCGGGCCGAGCTGCCCCGGCTGCACGCGCTCGTGCAGCGCGGCCGGGAGAACGGGATTCCGGTGCGGGAGCTGGGCGCCGCCCAGATCGCGGAGTACGAGCCCGAGGTGCGCGGGCTCGCCGCCATACGCGTGCGGACGACCGGGATCTGCGACTACACGGCCGTCGCGCGGCGGCTCGGGGAGGCGTCCGGGGCGGAGATCCGGTACGGGGCGCGGGTCGTGCAGGTCGACCGGCGACCGGAACACGGAGTCGCCGTGCGCACCGCGCGCGGGGACGTCGTACGGGGGCGGGTGCTGGTGAACTGCGCCGGGCTGTACTGCGACGAGGTCGCCCGGCTCACGGGGGACGAGCCCGGGGTGCGGATCGTGCCGTTCCGGGGCGAGTACTACGAGCTGGCGCGGCCGGAGCTGGTGCGCGGGCTGGTGTATCCGGTGCCCGATCCGGCGTTCCCGTTCCTCGGCGTGCATCTGACCAGGGGGATCGACGGGGGCGTGCACATCGGCCCCAATGCCGTGCCGGCGCTGGCCCGCGAGGGGTACGGGTGGGGCGTCGTACGGCCCCGGGAGGCCGTGTCCACGGCGGCGTGGCCCGGGGTGTGGCGGCTGGGGCGGCGGCACTGGCGGTACGGCATCGGGGAGCTGCGGCGGTCGGTGTCGAAGGGGGCGTTCCTGGACGCGGTGCGCCGGCTGCTTCCGGCGGTGGAGGAGGGTGATCTGGTCCGGGCGGCGGCCGGAGTACGCGCGCAGGCGGTCCTGCGGGACGGCAGCCTGGTGGACGACTTCCTCATCCGCGAGGGCCCCCGCGCGGTCCACGTCCTGAACGCCCCCTCCCCGGCGGCAACAGCCTCCCTCCCTATCGGACGGGAGGTGGCGGGCAGGGCGCTGAACGCACTGTGAACGGCCCGCCCCCCCCCAGCCCGCGGCGGCAGCCCCCGGCGGCTGAGCAAGCCTCCCGCTCGCTCGGCGGCCGTGACCGCCAGGCGTATGGGTAACGGTTACGGGGCTATCGGGATGACCACCGGTCGCGTGCCCGGGGCTGTGGGGGTGCCGTAGGTACTTGTGCTGTCGCCGTAAAATCGTTCGCACTGTGTCTGATTCCGTGAATACCCCCGAAGTCCCCCAGGCCTCTCCCGGCGGTGAGCACCATCCGGGTGAGTCCGTTCGGCATACGCGCGCGAAGGGGGAGCCCCGGTTCCCCGACGGGCCCAGGGCCGATCCCGCCGGGTCGCACTTCGAGCGGCGGATCCGGAGTTTCCAGCCCCGGCGCAGTCGGGTGACGGCCGGGCAGGCGGACGCCTTGCAGCGGCTGTGGGCCAAGTGGGGGCTCGACATCGACGGGCATGCCGTCGACCTCGCCGAGTTGTTCGGCGACGACCGTGCCGTCGTGCTGGAGATCGGCTTCGGCATGGGCGAGGCGACCGCGCAGATGGCGGCGGCCGACCCGGACACCGACATCCTCGCGGTGGACGTGCACACGCCCGGGCAGGGCAACCTGCTCAACCTCGCGGATCACCACGGCCTGACCAACGTCCGGGTCGCCAACGGCGACGCGATCATCCTGCTGCGCGAGATGCTGCCGGCGGACTCGCTCGACGGACTGCGCGTCTATTTCCCCGACCCCTGGCCCAAGAAGCGGCACCACAAGCGGCGCCTCATCCAGCCGGAGTTCCTCGACCTGGCCGCGACCCGGCTCAAGCCCGGCGCGATCGTGCACTGCGCCACGGACTGGGAGCCGTACGCGGAGCAGATGCTGGAGGTGCTCACCGCGCACCCCGACTTCGAGAACACCCAGGCCGACGGCGGCTTCGCGCCCCGGCCCGAGTTCCGGCCGCTGACCCGTTTCGAGGGGCAGGGGCTGGACAAGGGTCATGTGGTGAACGATCTGCTCTTCCGGCGCGTACAGCATCGCGTCCCGCAGGGAAGCCCGCAGGGAGGCCTGCAGAGAAGCCCCCAGGGGACCCCGCAGGACGTCCGGCGCGGGGATCACTGACCTTCCGACTCCGTCCACCACAGTCCCCTCCCTCGTTAGGGTCGATGCCGTGGCCATCAGTCCCCCGTTCCCGCCCCATCCGCCGCAGCCGCCGTATCCCGGCGGCGGGGCGCCCGAGGACGGCGTCCTCCGGCACGCGCACTGGTGGCAGCGCAGATGGGTGCGGTACGGAGCGCTGATCACGCTGCTGGCGTTGTCCGGCCTGGTCATCCTGGCGCTGGTGCGCGAACAGACCGGCACGGAGGGCTTCCTGGTCGGGCTCGGGCTCGCCGTGCTGCCGGTGCCGTTGCTCGTCGCCGCGTTCCGGTGGCTCGACCGGGTCGAGCCCGGCCCCTGGCGGAACCTGGTCTTCGCCTTCGCCTGGGGTGCGTGCGCGGCGGCGCTGATAGCCATCGTCGCCAACAGCTTCGCGACGAGATGGATAGCGATGGCGACCGCGGACCCGTCCAGCGCGGACACCCTGGGGGCGACCGTCATAGCGCCGGTCGTGGAGGAGTCCGCCAAGGCCGCCGCCGTCCTGCTCGTCTTCCTCTTCCGCAGGCGGGACTTCACCGGCATCGTCGACGGCGTGGTCATCGCCGGGATCACCGCCACCGGCTTCGCGTTCACCGAGAACATCCTCTACCTCGGCACCGCCTTCGGCACCGACCAGCTCACCGGCGACAGCGGCATCGCCTCCGTCACCGCCGCGACCTTCTTCGTGCGGGTCGTCATGTCGCCGTTCGCGCACCCCCTGTTCACCGTCCTGACCGGCATCGGCTTCGGCATCGCCGCGCTCTCCGGGGACCGTCGACGACTGCGGCGCACGCTGCTCCCGCTCGCCGGACTGCTGCTCGCCATGGGCATGCACGCCCTGTGGAACGGCTCCTCGACGTTCGGCGACTTCGGCTTCTTCGCGGTGTACCTCGCGATCATGGTGCCCGCGTTCGGGGTGCTCACCTGGCTGGTGGTGTGGACCCGCCAACGTGAGCTGCGCACCGTCCGCGAGGAACTGCCCACCTACGCGGCGGCCGGCTGGCTCACCCCGGCCGAGCCGTTCGCGCTCGGCTCGATGCGGGCCCGGCGGCTGGCCCGGGTGTACGCAGGCCGCCACCTGGGCCGGCCGGCCGCCCGGGAGGTGGCGCGGTACGAGGCGTACGCGACGTCCCTCGCGTTCCTGCGGCATCGAGGCCGGCTGGGGCGGGCGAACGCCGACTTCGTCGTCCGGGAACGGGAGCTGCTGAACGAGCTGTGGCGCCGCAAGGACGTCGCCCGGCCCGCGCTGGACCATGCGGCCCGGATGACGGCCCCTCCGGCACCCGTACCCGTACCCGTACCGATGGCTGCGCCGCCTTGGCCGATGTACGGGAACTACGGGTCGCCGTACGGAGGCTACGGGCCCCACGGGCCTCACGGGGCCTACGGGTACCCCCAGGGGCAGGTCTACGGGTATCCCGGAGGGCCGTACCCCGCCCCCGTCCATGGCCCTGCCCCTGCCCCTGCCCCCAACCCCTACCAATAGCGAATACGGGCGGCAGGTCGGGCCAAGGCCCGCCTCAGGCCGAGGCCCGGGTCAGGCTCGTGATCTCCGGCTCCGTCAGTTCCAGGTCCGCCACCCCCACCAGCGCCGGCAGCTGCTCGACCGTCCGCGCGGACGCGATCGGCGCGGCCACGGTCGGCTGTGCGGCGAGCCACGCCAGCGCGACCGTCGCCACCTGGGTGTCGTGGGCCTGCGCGATCTCGTCCAGGGCGACGAGGACCCGTCGGCCCCGCTCCGTGTCGAGGTGCTGGGCGGCTCGCGGAGCGCGGGCGCTCTCCACCGTCGTACCGGGCCGGTACTTGCCGGTCAGGAAGCCGGAGGCCAGTGCGAAGTACGGGACGGCGGCGAGGCCGAAGCGGGCGGCGAGGTCCTGGAGGCCGCCCTCGTAGGTGTCGCGCGAGACCAGGTTGTAGTGGGGCTGGAGGGCGACGTACCGGGCCAGGCCCTCGCGATCGGAGAACTCCACGGACTCCTGGAGGCGCTCGGGCGAGATGTTGGAGGCGGCGATGTGCCGTACCTTCCCCGCCTTCACCAGCTCGTCGAGCGCGCCGACGATCTCCTCGACCGGCACCTCGGTCTTGTCGAAGTGCGTGAAGTAGAGGTCGATGTGGTCGGTGTCCAGGCGGCGCAGGGAGGCGTCGGCGGCGGCCCTGATGTTCGCGGCGGACAGGCCCGGGAAGTCGGGGTGCTGGCTGACCTTGGTGGCGATCACGATGTCGTCGCGGTTGCCGCGGGCCTTGATCCAGCGGCCGATGATCGTCTCGGACTCGCCCCCGCTGTTGCCCTCGATCCACGCCGAGTAGGAGTCGGCGGTGTCGAGGAAGTTGCCGCCCGCGGCGGCGTAGGCGTCGAGTACGGCGAAGGCGGCGGGCTCGTCGACGGTCCAGCCGAAGACGTTGCCGCCGAGGGCGAGCGGGAAGACCTCGAGGTCGGAGGAGCCGAGCTTGCGAAGAGTAGTCATGCTCTGTCAACGGGCACCGACGGCGCGCCGATTCCACGCGCGACGCGAAGAACACGTGAACGCACTGCGGCCCTGACGCCGGGGGGCCCAGGGGCCGGCCGTCAGGGCTGCAGGGAATCGATCAGGTCCGGTCGTCCGGTCCCTGAGACGTCCCTCTCAGGGGTCCCGGAGAAGGACCAGGGGTCCCGGCGAGGCACGTCTCAGGGGTTGAGGCCCTTGCTGCGCAGCCAGGCCGCCGGGTCGATGCCGTCGGAGCTGCCGCCGGAGTGGACCTCGAGGTGGAGGTGGGCTCCGGTGACGTTGCCGGTGGCGCCCACGCGGCCGATCACATCACCGGTGCCGACCTTCTGGCCGACACTGACGCTGATCGACGACTGGTGGGCGAACCAGACCTCGGTGCCGTCGTCCAGCGTGAGGATGGTGCGGTAGCCGTAGGAACCGGCCCAGCCCGCCTCGGTGATGGTGCCGCTGTGGACGGCCTTGATGAGCGTGCCCGTGGGCGCGGCGAAGTCCAGACCGGTGTGGTAGCCGGAGGACCAGAGCGAACCGGCCTGACCGAAGGTCGAGGTGATGGTGTACGAGGAGGTCGGCAGCGTGTACTGCGTGGCCAGCTCGGCCAGGCGCTTGGCCTCGGCCTTCTCGGCGGCCTCGTCGGCGGCCTTCTTCTTCGCGGCGGCGGCCTTGGCCTCCGCCTCCTTCTCGGCCTTGGCGACGGCGTCGGCCTGGGCCTTGGCCGCGGCGGCCGCGGCGTCGGCCTGGGCCTTGGCCTCGAGCTGGGTCTGCTGCGACTCGGCCTGCGCCATGATCCGGCTGCGCAGGGCCTCGCCGGCGTCGGTGGCGCTCTCGCCGGTCTCCACGGCGGCCTCGGAGCCGAAGCCGGAGAGGGCGGGCGCGGGTTCCTCGACGGGCTCTTCGTCGGAGATGAGGGAGCCCACGTTGGGCAGGTCCGGCATGGAGATGGAGACCGGGGCCTTGCCGGTGTTGGCGCTGGCCATGCCGCCCGCGCTGACGGCGGCTATGACGCCGACGCCGAGGACGGTGGAGCTGCGGGCGAACCCGCCGCCGCGCTGCTTGGCGACGCGGTGCTTGCCGCGAACCGGGCGAATGGACTCCGCGGTGGGGTTCCACTCCTCCCAGGGGCCCTCGTCGGTGCGGACGCTGCCGTAGGCCAAGGTCTCTGCGGACCGCTGGCTCGGCACGAACGGGGCTTCTGGGACCGGCCGGTTGGACGCCACGCGGGCGTACTCCTTTCCTTCCGTCGCCTACCGGGTTAGCTGACGGGTTCGGAGCGGGAAGGTCTCCTACGCGCGTAAACCGGTCGTGGACTCTGCGAGTTCACGACGGCTTCCGCGAGATTCACCCCAAGGTGGTGGTTCCCCGGTTCCCTTGCGGGATTCGGCAGTGCGCACGGAGCCGACGCTTGTGTCGGCTGGGACGACCGCGCTGCGTTATCGAACGTTAATAGACCCGGGGTCAGGTTTCCAAGCTCTTCCGCTTGATCAACAACATTTACAGCCTGGACTTTCGGCCCATGACCGGTGAAAAACGGGCGAGTTGACCAGGCTCAGCAATCCCACAGGCATTGACAGGACGTCAGCCATTACGCGGAGGGGGATCACTCGCTCACCTGCAGTGACGGCGGGCGGGCGCATGGAGAGCACGGGAAAAAACCGAGGGCCGAAATCCAAGTTCTGGATTTCGGCCCTCGGCCTTCAGTAGCGGGGACAGGATTTGAACCTGCGACCTCTGGGTTATGAGCCCAGCGAGCTACCGAGCTGCTCCACCCCGCGGCGATGAACACAACTGTACGCCATCTACGGGGCCCCAATCACCACGGTTACTCACGCAGCCAGACGGGGCGGTCAGAGGAGGTGGCGATTCGGGGCCTTCGCCCGCTCCTCGCACTCCGGGAGGACGAGGACGTCGACGCCCGCGGCCGTCAGCAGTCCGGTTCCGTCCGCCTCCGTGACGAAGGTGTCCGGCTCGCGCCAGGCCGTGACCACCCGGCGCACGCCCGCGTCGAGGATGAGGCGGGCGCAGGGCGCCGGGCGCGAGGAGCGGCGGGCGCACGGTTCGAGGCTGCTGTAGACGGTGGCCGTGGGCAGCCGGGGGTCGGCGGGGTCGAGCTTGGCGAGGGCCGCCTCCTCGGCGTGCACGACCGGGTCGCCGGCCTCGCGGGAGTGGCCGCGCGCGAGTTCCGTGCCGTCGGCGGCGACGATCACCGCACCGACGCTGAACGCGGTCCGCGACGGCGGGCACTGCTCCGCGAGCTCGCAGGCGAGGGCCAGCCAGTGCCGGTCGGCGGCGGCGGGCAGCGGTCCGACGCCGGGCGCGGTGGGCTCGTAGCGGTGCAGGACGACGTCCTCGATGCGCCGGGTCTCCAGCAGGCGCAGGCGGCCGCCCTGGTAGCCGCCCGGCCCGAAGAGGCGGGGCGCGCCCGCGTCGCCCACGAAGAGCGGGGCGAGGACGAGCTGGAGTTCGTCGGCGAGGCCCTGCTGGAGCAGCTGGGTGTGGACGGTGCCGCCGCCCTCGACCATGAGCCGCCGCACACCCCGCACGTCGTGCAGGTGTTCGAGAAGTCGGCGCCAGTCCAGTTCGGGGCCGAGCGCCACGACGTCCGCGGCGATGCCGAGCGCGCGGGCCCGCTCGGCGCCCTTCTCCGTCGTGTAGACGACCTTCTCGCCGCCCGTGTGCCAGAAGTTCGCAGCCGGGTCGAGGTCGCCGGAGCCGCTGACGGTGACCTTGAGGGGGTACTCGGGGCGTCCGGCGGCGACCCGGGCGGCGCGGCGCTCGGCGGAGTTCACGAGGAGCCGCGGGTTGTCGGCGCGGATCGTGCCGGCCCCGATGAGGATGGCGTCCACGGAGGCCCGTACGTCGTCGACGCGGTCGAAGTCGGCGGGGCTGGAGAGGAGCAGGCGCTCGGGCGTGGTGTCGTCCAGGTAGCCGTCGAGGGAGACGGCGGCGGACAGCAGGACGTACGGGTACGACATCGACGCACTCCCGGGGATGGGTCCGACGGCAGTCCGGCGGCGATTCCGGCCGAACCGGGCCTTGGTTCAAGTTTGAAACAAACCTACACTGGCCGTATGACGACTCGCTGGCTGTCCCCCGAGGAGCAACGCGCCTGGCGCGCGTACGTTGCCGGCTACCTCCTGCTGGAGGACGCGATCGACCGGCAGCTCCAGCAGGAGGCCGGGCTGCCCCATCTGTACTACTCCATCCTCGCCAACCTCTCCGAGACACCGGAGCGACGGCTGCGGATGACCGACCTCGCGGAGCAGCTGAAGATCACCCGCAGCAGGCTGACGTACGCGGTGACGCGGCTGGAGAAGGACGGGCTGCTGCGGCGCGAGGAGTGCCGCTGGGACAAGCGCGGGACCGTCGCGATCCTGACGGACGAGGGCATGGCGGCCCTGGAGCGCCTGGCCCCCGGCCATGTCGAGACGGTCCGCTCGGCGCTCTTCGACCGGCTCACCCCGGAGCAGGTGGGACAGCTGGAGGAGATCTTCACGCAGGTCGTGCTGGGGTTCCAGGACGGCGACGAGGCCGCACCGCAGGAACTGCCGTGGCGCCGCCGCTCCTCCCCGTGCTCGGAAACCTGATGACCTGCGCCTGATGACCTGCACCTGACGGCCGGCACCTGATGGCCGCGGACGCGTGAGGTGCGGGTCACAATCCCGTTGCTTCAAATTTAAAGCATGAGGTAGGGTCGCTCTCGGCACGCTGCTTCAAATCTGAAACAGGTGGACGCGGCTGCCCGCACAGACCCCACTCGCACCGGGAGACCCGCATGCCTGACACCCCCGCCGCCGCCACTCCGCGCGCCCGCGTCCGGGTACCGCTGCGCTTCCACGACGGCTACTCCGTCGACGCCGAACTGGTCACCTTCCACGGTCTGACCGACGGCCAGGAGCACGTCGCCGTCGTCCTCGGCGAGCCGGCGCCCGGCGCCACCCCGCTGGTCCGGCTGCACTCCGAGTGCCTCACCGGCGACGTCTTCGGCTCCGCCCGCTGCGACTGCGGGCCGCAGCTGCGCGAGGCCGTCGAGCGCATAGCCGGGACGGGCGGCATCCTGCTCTACCTCCGCCAGGAGGGCCGTGGCATCGGCCTCTACAACAAGCTCGACGCGTACGCCCTCCAGGACCAGGGCCTGGACACCTACGAGGCGAACGCGGCGCTCGGCCTGCCCGAGGACGGCCGTGACTACACCGCCGCCGCTCAGATGCTGCGCGCCCTCGGCATCACGAGCCTGGACCTGCTGTCCAACAACCCCGACAAGGCCGACCAGCTGCGCGGTCTCGGCATCGACGTCCAGGACCGTGTCCCGACGGGCGTGTTCACGACCCCGCACAACGTCCGCTACCTGCGCGCGAAGGTCCTGCAGACCCAGCACACGCTGCCGCTCGCGGATCTCAACGGCGTCAACGGGCTGACCGGGCTCAACGTGGGCTGACGGCGCCGGACGGCCGGAACGGCCCGTCCAGCGCCGCCCACTGGAGCAGCATGATGGTCTTGGCGTCCGCGATGGCACCGCTGCGGACGAGGTCGAGGGCCTCGGCGAAGGGCAGCTCCACGACGGCGATGTCCTCGCCCTCGGCCGCTACGCCCGCCGTCTCGACGCCGGAGGCGGAGGCGTCGTAGGGGGCGGCGAAGAAGCTGAGCCGCTCCGTTACCGAGCCGGGGCTCATAAAAGCGTCGAACACATGCTCGACGTCATGGACGGTACGTCCAGTCTCCTCGGTCGCCTCGCGCCGGATCGCCTCCTGCGGATCGTCGCCGTCCAGCAGCCCTGCGGCGGTCTCCAGCAGCATGCCGTCGGGGTGTCCGTTGACGTACGCGGGCAGCCGGAACTGACGGGTCAGCAGGACCGTCCGCCGGTCGGCGTCGTAGAGCAGGATCGTCGCGCCGTCGCCCCGGTCGTAGGTCTCGCGCCGCTCACGGCTGACATGGCCGTCGCTGTGCCGGTAGTCGAAGGTGGTGCGGCGCAGCACCGACCAGTCGCAGGCGAGGACCTCCACGTCGAGAATGCGCACCCGGTCGTTGCCGGTGAGATCCCGCCCCTGCCGGTCGAGCCCGGTACGGCCACGGGGGTCGGGGATATCGATGCCGACGGTCATACGGGACTCCCTGCCAAACGGTTACGCCCCCAGCTCGAAGTGCCTGTGAGCTGGGGGCGTTTCGGTAGGCCCTGTGGGACTCGAACCCACAACCAATGGATTAAAAGTCCACTGCTCTGCCAATTGAGCTAAGGGCCCACGCGGTGTTGCGTGATGTTGCCTCCCCGAGCATAGCCGGAGCTGGCCGTGTCTCCGATCGGGTATCGAAGACACGGCCGCGCCGGAGTCGGTTACCGGGTCTTGTGGGATCTCGCCGCCTCCCGGGCGAGCGTCCGTTCGTGCAGCGGGTTGAGGAACCACTCCCGGGCCGAGACCTGCCACCACAGCCCCGCGAAGCCCAGGACGACGAGGACCGCGACCGGGGCGTAGTTGAAGGTCTCCCAGGTCACCGGGGACACCTGGGGCAGCATGAACAGGACCGTGATGACGGCCACCCACGCCACCGACACCACGCCGATCGCCTTGGACCAGCGGCCCAGGTGCCAGGGCCCGCGTTCGAAGGCCTCGCCCTTGCGGATCCGCAGCAGCGTCGGGATGACGTAGGCGATGTAGAGGCCGATGACGGCGATGGAGGTGACGGCCGCGTACGCGGTCACGTTGATCAGGTAGGGCAGGCCGAGCACCAGCGCGCCGCCCGCCGCGAGCCAGACCGCGGCGACGGGTGTGCGGGTGCGCGGGCTGACCGTGTGCCAGAGGTGCGAGTAGGGGAGCGCGCCGTCGCGCGAGAACGCGTAGATCATGCGGCTGTTCGCCGTCACCGACGCCATCCCGCAGAACAGCTGGGCCCCGATCACCACGAGCAGCAGCAGCTTGCCGGCGGTCGCGCCGAGCGCGTCGAGCAGGATCTGGGCGGGCGGCGCGCCGGTCGGGGACTCTAGGGCGCCCTTGTACGACTGGATGGCGTACGTGAAGCCGAGCAGCAGGACGAAGCCGGCGATCCAGGAGGTCCAGATGGACCGCACGATGCCCTTCGGGCCGGCCGTGGACGCGTCGTGCGTCTCCTCCGTCATGTGGGCGGAGGCGTCGTAGCCGGTGAAGGTGTACTGGGCCATGAGCAGGCCGAGCGCGACGACGTACACGCCGCTGCCCCAGCCCGTGTTGTTGACGAACTCGCCGAACACGAAGGACGTCGACTGGTGCTTGTCGGGGACGAAGGCCAGCGCCCCGACGATGACGCCCACGCCAAGCACGTGCCACCACACGCTCACGCTGTTGAGCAGGGCGACGATCCGCACCCCGAAGGTGTTCAGCAGGCCGTGCAGCACCAGGATCCCGGCGAAGAGCAGGACCGTCCGCTCCGGTGTCACCTCGAAGTCGAACTGGAGGTTCAGATACGCGCCGAGGAAGGACGCGGCCCCGAAGTCGATGCCGGCGGTCACCGCGACCTGCCCCAGCACGTTGAACCAGCCCGTGAACCAGGCCCAGGCCGCCGCCGATCGCGGGGGCGCGAGCCGGTGCGCCCAGAAGTACAGGCCCGCCGACGTCGGGTACGCCGAGCAGATCTCGGCCATCGCCAGGCCCACGAAGAGCGTCATCAGGCCGACGGCCACCCAGCCCCACATGATCACCGCCGGGCCGCCCGTGTTCATGCCGAACAGGTACAGCGTCAGACAGCCCGACAGGACCGAGATGATCGTGAAGGAAACCGCGTAGTTGGAGAACGCCGACATGCGGCGGGCGAGAACCTGCGTGTAACCGAGCTGGGCCAGCCGCTCTTCGTCCGAGAGCCCCGAACGCTCCGAGAGACCCGAACGCTCCGAGGGATCCGAGAGATCCGAGTGCTTCTCGGGAGACCGCCCACTCGCTATGGCGTCATCTGTCATGCCCCCAGCAATTCCCTCACCGGGGGCGTGACATGCATCACAACTTGGCTAGAAAATACCCTTGTAGCCCTGCCAGCCGACGCCGATCTTCACCCGCGGACTGAAGGACCCCGTCCCGTTCCCCGGAACGCGGTACAGCACCCCCGCGGTGTCCCGGGCGACCAGATCCGCCTTGCCGTCCCCGGTGATGTCGCCGACGCCCACGACCACGTCGTACGGAGCACCCCAGTTCGCGTACAGCTTCACGCCGGGGCCGAAGGTGCCCTTGCCGGTGCCGTAGAACCGGTACAGGTTGTTCGCCTTGTCCTGCGCGAGCAGGTCCCCGATCCCGTCCCCGTTGAGATCCCCGGCCCCGACGACCTTCTTGTACGTCTTCCAGTTGGCGTACAGCTTCACCCCGGCCGCCAGCCGCCCCGCACTCGTGCCCTTGTACAGATACACCGCGCCCGTCGCCGCGTTACGGGCGACCAGATCGGGCCGACCGTCCCCGCTGACATCACCGGTCGAGGTCAGAACGTCGAACTGGTTCCAGCCGGTGCCGAGCGACACATGGCTGTCCGAAGGGGCGTACGACATGCCGCACAGGCCCGTGTAGCGGCGCAGCTCGCCGTTGGGCATCCGGGTCAGCATCTCGGCGCACCGGTCGCCCGTCAGGTCGCCGAAGGGCACCGCGACGGTCCTGGCGGGCCAGCCGGAAGCCGACTGCTTCCAGTCGAAGGAGCCCGCGCCCTTGGTGTAGCGCAGCGTCAGGACACCGGAGGAGTCGAGCGTGACCAGTTCGCCGTAGCTGTAGCCGCCCTGATCGTGATGGCCCTGAAGACTCCCGGAGAGCCCGATGCCACCGCCGGACGTGTACGTACCGGCGCCCTCGGCCGCCGTCGCGGTCAGGGTCCAGGTGTAAGCGCCGTTGTACAGATATGCGCCCGCGTCTGAACGCCCGTTCCAGCCGGCCTCGGGGGCCGTGCCGGTGCCGCTCTGGGTGTGCACGACCCGGCCCTGGGGATCCTTCACGGTGAACGTCCACATGGCCGGTTTGTTGAACTGCCAGGTGCTGTTCCACGAGTCGTCCGTGACGTCGACGGAACCGTCGTCGACCTCGGACTCGATCAGCGCCAGCGGCTGCGACGGCACCCCGCTCTGCACCACGTGCACGGTGTGCGCCGCGTCCACGTACGCGATGTCCCCGCCGAACTTGTCCACGGACCAGGTCAGCCGCCGCTGGTCGACGGTGTTCCCGGCCGGCAGGTCCGCCACGTCGCGCGCGGCCGTGGCGGTACCGGCGTGGAAATCGGTCAGCGTCAGCTTCCCGGCCGTCCGGTCGTGCCGGACGAGGTAGCCGTCGCCGACGAGGACGGGCCCGGACGGCACGGTGATGTTCTTCTTCGCCGTACGGTCGTATACGCCCGCCGCGCCCGTGGGCCCACAGTTCCAGTAGACCCAGCGGCCCACGGCCTGCAATTCCTGGACCGTGCACGGCGCCCCGGTGGCCAGCGTCTCGACCGTCTTCTTCTGCTCCAGGTCGTACGCGGTGACGGTGCCGTCGCCCGCCCCCGGCGCGTACAGCCGCGAGCCCCACACGGAGGCGGCGGTGACGGCACGGGTCAGGCGCACCTTGTGCACCAGATAATGCTGCTCGGCATCGACGTACTGCTTGCCGGTCGACGCCGCGTTGTAGACGAAGTATCGGCCGGTGACGTCGACGAACCTGCCGCCACTGACGACGGGTTCGTCAGGGGCGTAGACACCGTTTTCGCTCGTCCGGATCTCCGCGCGTTCCTTGCCCTCGCTACCCTCCGCGTTTCCGAAGAAAACGCCTACGTTGCCGTTGCCGGCCCCCCGCAGCGCGGTGCAGTCGCCCGCGTCGCACGGTACCCGTTGCATGTGCGCCCCGTGCCCGTAGGTGCCCGCGTACCCGCGAAGACCCCGCTCGCCGGCGGTGGCGCCGTCGGCCGAGACCGTGCGGTTGATCACGAACAGTTCGCCGTTCGGGACCCGTTCCACCGTGGTGAGGACACCGCCGGCGTAGTCGACGCCCCACACCCCGCTGGTGTTCAGAGGCATGGGAGTGGTGTCCGCGGCCGCCGGGCCCGCGGTGGTCAACGAGCCGGCGCCGAGGGCGGCCAAGGTCGTCAGAGTGAGTGCGATCCGGGCACGCCGGGCCAAGGGTCCCTCCCCAGGGAAACAAGAACCGCTCGGCGACGGGAGGTCGGACCCTCCTCGCTCCTGGCGCGCGGCTGTGCCGAGATCCCCCTCGGCCGCACACCGCCAAGCGTCCACGCAAGGTCAAAGTAAAAGTCGAAGTCAGAGCCAAAGGATGCTAACAAGCGTCACACGGTCAGCCGTAG
Source organism: Streptomyces sp. NPDC001858 (assembly GCF_053594615.1). Taxonomy (NCBI): domain Bacteria; kingdom Bacillati; phylum Actinomycetota; class Actinomycetes; order Kitasatosporales; family Streptomycetaceae; genus Streptomyces; species Streptomyces sp. NPDC001858. The sequence goes on along the minus strand of NZ_JBSFEV010000031.1, from coordinate 85,099 downwards.
TGAAAAGCCGTCAACCGAAGCGCGGAAGAGCTCGGTTGAAACGCCCGAGGGCCCGCACGACCGGAATCGTGCGGGCCCTCGGGGCTGTCAGCGGGAGACGTCAGCCGTTGCGCTTCCAGCGGGGCTTGTCGTCGCGGCGGCCGAAGGAGGAGCCGCCGGTGGAGCCGGTGCCGCGGTGGTCGCCGCCGCGGTGGTCGTCACGACGGCCGTACGGGCGGTCGCCGCCACCCGAGCGGAAGCCGCCCGCGGGGCGGTCGTCGCGGCGGTCGCGGTTGAACGGACGGTCGCTGCCGCGGTGGCCGCCGGACGGGCGGTCGTCGCGGCGGAAGCCGCCGGAGGACGGACGGTCGTTGTCACGACGCTCGAAGGAACGGCCGCCACGGTCGTCGCGGTTGAAGCCACCCGAGGGGCGGTCGTCACGACGGAAGCCGCCGCGGTCGTTGTCCCGACGGTCGTTGTCGCGGCGGAAGCCACCGGACGACGGACGGTCGTTGTCACGACGCTCGAAGGAACGGCCACCGCGGTCGTCGCGGTTGAAGCCACCCGACGGACGGTCGTCACGACGGAAACCGCCGGAGGGACGGTCGTTGTCACGGCGGAAACCGCCCGACGGACGGTCGTTGTCACGGCGGAAGCCACCGGACGACGGACGGTCGTTGTCACGACGCTCGAAGGAACGGCCACCGCGGTCGTCCCGACGGTCGTCGCGGCGGAAGCCGCCACGGTCGCCGCGGTCCCCGCGGTCGCCGCCACGGTCACGGCGCTCGTAGTTGCCCCGCTCGTCGCGGTACGCCGGGCGCTCCTCGCGGCGCTCCTGGACCACCGGCTCGGACGCCACCACGGCCTCCGCGACCTCGGCCACAGCGGCCTCCGTCACCTCGGCGACCGCGGCCTCCGGGTCCTCGCCCCGCTCGCGCGCGGAACGGGCGACCAGACGGTCGGCCTCCTCGCGCAGCTCGGTGGCGCGGCGCGTCAGACGCTCCAGCTGCTTGGTGAGGTCGGCGACCTCACGCTCGGCCTGCTTGGCGGCGTTGTTCGCGGAGTCGGCCTGGACCTCGGTCAGCGAACGCGCACCGGTGATCTCGGCGACCTCCGGCTCGAACACGCCCGCGCCGCCCACGATGTGACGCGAGGCGTCGACGCCCGCGTCCTCCATCAGACGGAAGATCTGGCGGCGCTGGTGCGGCAGCGCCAGGGAGACCACGACGCCCGAGCGACCGGCGCGGGCGGTACGGCCCGAGCGGTGCAGGTAGTCCTTGTGGTCGCCGGCCGGGTCCACGTTCAGGACCAGGTCGATGCCGTCGACGTGGATGCCGCGGGCGGCGACGTCGGTGGCGACCAGCGCGTTGACGTAGCCGTCCTTGAAGTCGGCGAGCACGCGGGTACGGGCGCCCTGCGTCATGCCGCCGTGCAGCGCGTCGGCCTTCACGCCGGCCTCGACGAGCTGCTCGGCGATGCGGTCGGCGCCCAGCTGGGTGCGGACGAAGATGATCGTGCGGCCCTTGCGGGCGGCGATGGCGGCCGTGACCGGCGCCTTGTCCTTCGGCTTCACGACGAGGACGTGGTGCGTCATGGTCGTGACGTTGCCCTGGGCGCTGTCGACCTCGTGGCTGACCGGGTTCTTCAGGTAACGCTTGACCAGCGTGCCGATCTCGTTCTCCATGGTGGCGGAGAAGAGCATGCGCTGGCCGCCCTCGGGGACCTGGTCGAGCAGCTCGGTGACCTCGGGCAGGAAGCCCAGGTCGGACATCTGGTCGGCCTCGTCGAGGACGGCGACCTCGACGTTCTCCAGGGAGCAGGCGCCGCGGTTGATGATGTCGCGCAGTCGGCCCGGGGTGGCGACGAGGACGTCGACACCGCGCTCCAGGGCGTACATCTGGTTGCTCATGGACGTACCGCCGCAGACGACCTTGATCTTCAGGCCGAGCACGTCGCCGTACGGCTGAAGGGCGTCCGCGACCTGCATCGCGAGCTCACGGGTCGGGGTCAGGATGACCGCGCGGGGCTTCTTCTTCTCGGTGTGGCCGCCGGAGAGCCGGGTCAGGGTCGGCAGACCGAAGGAGAGGGTCTTGCCGGAGCCGGTGCGGCCACGGCCGAGGATGTCCTTGCCGGCCAGGGCGTCCGGGATGGTCGCCGCCTGGATCGGGAAGGGGGAGGTCACGCCGTTCTGCGTGAGCTTGCGCACCACGCCCTCGGGCAGCCCGAGGTCGGCGAACGTCACGGTCGGCTCGGCGGCCTCGGCGGACTCGGCCTCGACGACCTCGATCACCTCGACGGTCTCGTCGTTCTGCACGAGCTCGATCGCCTCGTCGTTGTTCTCGGGCACGACGGCGTGATCAGTACTGGAAATGGACATGCTGATGCGAAACCTTCCGGAGTCTCTTCGGCACGCGCCCGTCAACTCCGTGTTCGCATTGCACTACGACCGCCTCTATGCGGTCAGCCACGGTAAGGGAGAGAACGCGCCACACGGCGCGCTCTGCGGTGGCGCCGGGCAAATGGGATCAAACGATCTACCAAGATACGCACCCTGGCCACCGAAGGCAAACCGAGCCCCATCACCGCAGCTCAGCGGCCATCCGCCCGCCGTCTAGAAGGCCGGCGAACCGGCCTCGGGAGCCGGCTCCCGCTCCGCCAGCTGGGGCACCGTCCCCCCACCCGAACCCCCGCCCGACTCATGCGCCGAGGACGACGGCTCGGCGACCGGCGGCTCCGGAGTGACCGACGGCGGCTCGGGCGTGGGCTCGGGCGGCTCCGGGTCCGGTGAATGCGCCGGCGCGGACGGCTGCGCCCTGGTCGGCGTCGGCGCCCCCGGCTGATCGCTCCGCCCGGGCTGCACGACCCCCGGCGAGGCCGGCGCGCTCCGGCCCGCCGAGGGCGAGGCCGAGCCGGACGCCGACGCGCTGGCCCTGCCCTTGCCGCCCTTGCCGTGTCCGCGCTTGCCGTCCCCGCCCGCCGCGTCCATCCCGGACCCGCCGCCGGCGCCCGCCGAACCCCCCTCCGGCGCCTCACCGGCGTGCCGGCCCGCCGAGTGCGAGGGTTTGGCCCGGCCGCCCTCTCCGTCCCCCACGCTCATACAGCCGGCGGCAGCGGCGACGGCCAGAGCCGTCACGGCCAGACGAACGGGTACGTACAAGGGGCGCACGGGGCCACCTCCGGGGCAGACGCAAGGAGTCGACGTGTCCAACTCCCGCCGCCCGCAAGAAGACACGCGCGGGGGCACGCGCCAACACGCGCCCCCTGCCGCGGCGCCGCCCGTCGGCTCAGCCGTAGCCGAGGGCGTGCAGCCGCGCGTCGTCGATGCCGAAGTGATGGGCGATCTCGTGCACCACCGTGACCTCCGTCTCGGCGACCACTTCCTCCCGGGACGCGCACATCCGCAGCGTCGGCCCCCGGTAGATCGTGATCCGGTCCGGCAGCACCCCCGCGTACCACTCGCCGCGATCCGTCAGCGGGGTCCCCTCGTAGAGCCCGAGCAGCTCGGGATCGTCCGCCGGCGGCTCGTCCTCGACGAACACCGCGACGTTGTCCATCAGCCGCGTCAGCTCCGGCGGAATCCGGTCCAGCGCCTCGGCGACCAGTTCCTCGAACTCCTCGCGCGTCATCTCCAGCACAGGCCCATTGTCGGGTACGACGCCCCCGCGTGAAGGTGTGAACCGTCCGCATACCCGCACGCACACCGGGGCATACGGCACCAATGGCCCGCGCCCGCGTCCCCGCCGCAGTCCTGGAGCGCCTCAGGCACTCCATCCCTCGCTCCACCCACCGCTCCATCCCTCGCTCCACCCGCCGACACACCACCCCCGAACTCGCCGCCCGGCCCAACCCCTGGGTGCGCGCCCTCGGCCTGACCGCCGTGGTCCTCGCCGGCGCCTGGCTCGGCCTGCTGGTCGTCGGGAACGTCCGGGTCTCCGTCGGCCCCATGGACACGACGATGACCCTGCGCCCCTCCGTCACCGGCGGCACGAAGATCAACGTCTCCCCGCTCGGCGCGCTCACCCTGGACAGCCACATCGCCCCGGTCCGCCTCGACGTGAACGTCGACCAGCTCGACCCGGTCCGCGCCGAGGCCCTCGTCAACCACCCCGAGCGCCTCTCCGGCCTCCAGGACGAGGTCGCCCGCGACGTCGAGCACGGCACCCTCGACCTCGCGCTGCGCTCCTGCGTCGCCGTCGTCTCCGGCGCCACCGCCCTCGGCCTCGCCGTCTACCGCCGCCCCCGCCGCGCCCTCGCCGCCGGCGGCCTCGCCCTCGCCCTGCTGACCGCCTCGGGCGCGACCGCGTACGCCACCTGGAACCCCAACTCGGTGCTGGAACCGCGGTTCTCCGGCCTGCTGTCCTCGGCGCCCTCCCTGGTGGGCAACGCACGCAGCATCGTCACCGAGTTCGACGTCTACCAGCAGGAACTCGCCCGCCTGGTCACCAACGTGACCAAGCTCTACGACGCCACCTCCACCCTCCCCACCTACCAGCCGGACCCGACGACCGTCCGCGTCCTGCATGTCTCCGACATCCATCTGAACCCCGCGAGCTGGAAGATCATCGCCTCGCTCGTCGAGCAGTACAAGGTCGACGTGATCGTCGACTCCGGCGACACGATGGACCACGGGACGGCCGCCGAGAACGGCTTCCTGGACCCGGTCGCCACCCTGGGCGCGCCGTACGTCTGGGTCAGGGGCAACCACGACTCCCGCGTCACCCAGCGCTACCTGGAGGGCATGAAGAACGTGCACGTCCTCGACGACGGCCGCGCGGTCACCGTCGCCGGGCTGCGCTTCGCGGGCATCGGCGACCCCCAGTTCACCCCCGACCGCTCCACCGAACCCGGCGCGGCCGAGACCCAGGAGGCGGCGGGCGCCCGCCTGGCCCAGGCGCTGCGCGCCCAGAGGTCCGCCGGCACCCCGGTCGACGTGGCCGTCGCCCACGAGCCCTCCGCCGCCCGCGGCACCGACGGCGAGGTGCCCCTCGTCCTGGCCGGTCATCTCCACCACGAGGAGATGCAGGTCATGAAGAAGGGCACCCGGCTGCGCGTCGAGGGCTCGACGGGCGGCAGCGGTCTGCGCGCCGTCGAGGGCAAGTACCCGGACCCCATCGAGGCGTCGATCCTCTACTTCGACAGCGACACGCACCGACTCCAGGCCTGGGACGAGATCAAACTCGGCGGTCTCGGCCTGACGACGGCCGAGGTCAGCCGCCACCTCCCGAAGGAGAACCAACCGGGCGCCGCCCCGTCCCCGAGCCCTACCCCGACTCCCACCCCGAGCCCCTCCCCCGGCCCGCCCTCCGGCACGCCCGTCAGCCCCTCCGGGACGCCCGCCCGAACCCCTTCCGGGACTGCCTCGTAAACCGTTTTGGCGATACCCCCCGCCATCCCATATGCTCATGACGTCCCCGACGCGCTGCGAAGCGCCCAGGCGGGCCGATAGCCCTCATCGTCTAGCGGCCTAGGACGCCGCCCTTTCAAGGCGGTAGCACGGGTTCGAATCCCGTTGGGGGCACGCAACACCGTGTGCGACACTGTCGTACGCAACAGCAAGGTCCTGTGGAGCAGTTTGGAGTGCTCGCCACCCTGTCAAGGTGGAGGCCGCGGGTTCAAATCCCGTCAGGACCGCTGAGGTTTCACGTGAAACCTCGTGGCTGGGTAGCTCAGTTGGTACGAGCGATCGCCTGAAAAGCGATAGGTCGCCGGTTCGACCCCGGCCCCAGCCACCACCAAGGCCCCGATCTTCGGATCGGGGCCTTTTTGCGCTCGTGGGCAGCCGGCGGACAAAAGGGTTCGCCATGAAATTCGCCGGGATGAGATCCTGGATCGCGTATGTCTACGCACCCCGCCCCCGGCGCCTCTGCTCCGGGCACCCCCGCCCTCGGCGCCCTCGCCCCACGCCTGGCCGAGCTGTCCCTGCGCGACGCGCACCGGCTCGGGCGCAGGCTCGAAGGTGCGCGCAGGATCCGCAAGCCGGAGGCCCGCGCCGCCGTCCTCGCCGAGATCGAGGCGGAGGTCGCGCAGGTCGAGGAGCGGATGACGCTGCGCCGCGGCCGCCTGCCCGTCGTCTCGTACCCGGAGCAGCTCCCGGTCAGCCAGAAGAAGGACGAGATCGCGGCCGCCATCCGTGATCACCAGGTCGTCATCGTCGCCGGTGAGACCGGGTCCGGCAAGACCACCCAGATTCCCAAGATCTGTCTCGAACTGGGGCGTGGCGTCCGCGGCATGATCGGGCACACCCAGCCCCGTCGTATCGCCGCGCGCACCGTCGCCGAGCGGGTCGCGGAGGAGCTGCGGACGCCGCTCGGCGAGGCCGTCGGCTGGAAGGTGCGGTTCACCGACCAGGTGAACCCGGACGCCACCTTCGTGAAGCTGATGACGGACGGCATCCTCCTCGCGGAGATCCAGACCGACCGCGAGCTGCGCGCCTACGACACGATCATCATCGACGAGGCCCACGAGCGGTCCCTCAACATCGACTTCCTGCTGGGCTACCTCGCCCAACTGCTGCCGCGCCGCCCCGATCTCAAGGTCGTCATCACCTCCGCCACGATCGACCCGGAGCGTTTCTCCCGGCACTTCGGCGAAGCGCCGATCGTCGAGGTCAGCGGGCGGACGTACCCGGTGGAGGTCCGCTACCGGCCGCTCCTCGAAGAGGACTCCGAGGACACCGACCGCGACCAGATCACCGCGATCTGCGATGCCGCCGAGGAGCTGATGGCCGAGGGGCCGGGCGACATCCTGGTCTTCCTCTCCGGCGAGCGGGAGATCCGCGACACGGCGGACGCGCTGGACAAGAAGAAGTACCGGTTCACCGAGGTCCTGCCCCTCTATGCCCGGCTCTCGCACGCCGAGCAGCACCGGGTGTTCCAGGCGCACACGGGTCGCAGGATCGTTCTGGCGACCAACGTGGCCGAGACCTCCCTGACCGTCCCGGGCATCAAGTACGTCATCGACCCCGGCTTCGCCCGCATCAGCCGCTACAGCCACCGCACCAAGGTGCAGCGCCTGCCCATCGAACCGATCTCGCAGGCCAGCGCCAACCAGCGCAAGGGCCGCTGCGGCCGCACCAGCGACGGCATCTGCATCCGGCTCTACGACGAGGACGACTTCGTCGCCCGCCCGGAGTTCACGGACGCGGAGATCCTGCGGACGAACCTGGCGAGCGTCATCCTGCAGATGACCGCGGCCGGCCTCGGCGAGATCGAGAAGTTCCCGTTCATCGATCCCCCGGACCACCGCAACATCCGCGACGGCGTGCAGCTGCTCCAGGAGCTGAACGCGCTGGACCCGACCGAGAAGGACCCCCGCAAGCGGCTCACCCAGACCGGTCGCAAGCTGGCCCAGCTGCCCGTGGACCCGCGGCTGGCCCGGATGGTCCTGGAGGCCGACAAGAACGGCTGCGTACGCGAGGTCATGGTCATAGCGGCCGCGCTGTCCATCCAGGACCCGCGCGAGCGCCCCGCCGACAAGCAGACGCAGGCCGACCAGCAGCACGCCCGCTTCAAGGACGAGACCAGCGACTTCCTCGCGTATCTCAACCTGTGGCGGTACATCCGCGAGCAGCAGCGGGAGCGCGGCTCGTCGTCCTTCCGCCGGATGTGCAAGCAGGAGTACCTGAACTTCCTGCGGATCCGCGAGTGGCAGGACATCTACGCCCAGCTGCGCACGGTCGCCAAGCAGATGGGCATCCATCTGAACGAGGAGGACGCGCCCGAGCAGAGTGTGCATGTCTCGCTCCTCGCCGGGCTGCTGTCGCACATCGGCATGAAGGATGTGAAGGACGGCAACAAGAACGAGTACCTGGGCGCGCGGAGCGCCAAGTTCGCGATCTTCCCGGGCTCCTCCCTCTTCAAGAAGCAGCCGCGCTTCGTGATGTCCGCCGAGCTGGTCGAGACCTCCCGGCTCTGGGCGCGCGTCAACGCGAAGATCGAGCCGGAGTGGGTCGAGCCGCTCGCCGGGCACCTCCTGAAGCGGACGTACAGCGAGCCGCACTGGGAGAAGGACCAGGCCGCCGTGATGGCAGACGAGAAGGTCACGCTCTACGGCGTGCCGATCATCGCCCAGCGGAAGGTCAACTACGGCCGGATCGACCCGGAGACCTCCCGCGCCCTGTTCATCCGCAACGCGCTGGTCGAGGGCGACTGGCGCACGCACCACAAGTTCTTCTCGGACAACCGCCGGCTGCTCAGCGAGGTCGAGGAGCTGGAGAACCGGGCCCGGCGCCGGGACATCGTCGTCGACGACGAGACGCTGTTCGACTTCTACGACCAGCGGGTGCCCGAACACGTGGTGTCCGGCGCGCACTTCGACTCCTGGTGGAAGCACAAGCGGCACGAGCAGCCCGACTTCCTCGACTTCGAGCGGGAGATGCTCATCCGGGAGTCGGCGGAGGCGGTCACGAAGGCCGACTACCCGGACTCCTGGCGGCAGGGCCCGCTGAAGTTCCGCGTCACGTACCAGTTCGAGCCCGGCGCGGACGCGGACGGCGTGACCGTCCACATCCCGCTCCAGGTCCTCAACCAGGTCACGGACGAGGGCTTCGACTGGCAGATCCCGGGCCTGCGGGCGGAGGTCGTCACGGAGCTGATCCGCTCCCTGCCGAAGCCGATCCGCCGCAACTACGTGCCGGCGCCCAACTTCGCGCAGCGCTTCCTGGACCAGGCGGTGCCGCTCCAGGAACCGCTGACGACGGCCATGGCGCGCGACCTGAAACGAATGGTCGGCGTCCCGTTCGAGGCCGACGACTTCGACTGGTCGCGGCTCCCCGACCATCTGAAGATCACTTTCCGGATCGTGGACGAGCGGCGCCGCAATCTCGCCGAGGACAAGGACCTGGAGGCCCTCAAGCTCCGGCTGAAGCCGAAGGCGAGACAGGCCATCTCGCAGGCCGCCGCGGCCATCGCCGAGCGCCAGGGCGGCGAGTCCCTGGAACGTTCGGGCCTGACGGACTGGACGATCGGCACGCTCACCCGCGTCTTCGAGACCCGCCGCGCCGGCCAGCCGGTGAAGGCGTACCCGGCGCTCGTGGACGACGGCGACACGGTCTCCGTACGCCTCTTCGACACGGAGGCGGAGCAGGCCGAGGCCATGTGGAAGGGCACGCGCCGGCTCATCCTGCGCAACATCCCGGTGAACCCGGCAAAGTTCGCATCCGAGAAGTTGACGAACCCTCAGAAGCTCGCGCTGTCCGCGAATCCGCACGGTTCGATCCAGGCTCTGTTCGACGACTGCGCGATGGCGGCGGCGGACCGGCTGATCGCCGACTTCGGCGGTCCGGCGTGGGACGAGGAGTCCTACCGGAAGCTCTACGACAAGGTGCGCGCGGAGATCGTCGACACGACCGTGCGGACGGTCGGGGCGGTCCAGCAGGTGCTGGCGGCCTGGCAGGCCTGTGAGCGCCGCCTGAAGGGCGTACGCAGCCCCGTGCTGCTCGCGAACCTGACGGACGTCCGCGGCCAGCTGGACGCCCTGGTGAAGCCCGGCTTCGTGACCTGGGCGGGGATCCGCCGCCTCCCCGACCTGATGCGCTACCTGGTGGCCGCGGACCGCCGGCTCCAGCAGATGCCGACGGGCGTGCAGCGGGACACCAGCCGCATGGAGAAGGTCCACGAGATGCAGGACGAGTACGCGTGGCTGCTGGAACAACTGCCGCCGGGCCGGCCGGTTCCGCAGCAGGTCCTGGACATCCGCTGGATGCTCGAGGAGCTCCGGGTCAGCTATTTCGCCCACGCGCTGGGCACGGCGTACCCGGTCTCCGACAAGCGGATCGTGAAGGCGATCGACGCGGCCGCGCCGTAACGGCACCGGTACAGAGGGTGAGTTCGACCAGCGGGCGCACCCTCCTGTACAGTCCTTCTCGCAGCACAGCGCAACATCAAGTGCCGCAGAGCAAGGTCCTGTGGAGCAGTTTGGAGTGCTCGCCACCCTGTCAAGGTGGAGGCCGCGGGTTCAAATCCCGTCAGGACCGCAGTGAACACGGAAGGCCCGCATCCCGGCCAGGGAAGCGGGCCTTCTGAGCGTCGCGACCAGCTCCGACTTCCGCTCGCCGCCCTGTCAAGGTGGAGGCCGCGCCCGCGGCGCAGCCGCAATCGGGTACAGCAAATCCCGTCAGGACCGCAGCCCGGATCTTCGGATCCGGGCTCTTCTGCTTGCCCGCTGCTTGTCGGCCGCTTCTCCGCCGCTTGCCCGCCCGTCTCTTGACGGCGTCACATTCCGCCGGTACTCCAGAACTCAGGGCCCGCGCCTCGCGGAGCCCAGGTGGAGGTGGGGTATGGCGGCATCGGTCAGGCACGAGACGCGGGCGCTGCTCCGCGCGCATCTGTCGGCCGCGTCGCCCTACCGGCATCTGACCCGCCACTGCCCGATCTGCATCCGCCTGCAGCGGTTGGCGATGGACGGCGCCCCAGCGGGTACAGAGACCCCCGAGGGGACCGTGGAGGGCGACGGCCCCTCGCCCGAGTGATCGCCGTCAACGGCCGTACCCGCGTGGGGTGATGGAGCATCAGTGCCCCTATTAGCGCAGGCGAGTGACCGGCGACAAGACCTCTGGCATGTGACGGGTGTCACGGCATATCTTTTGAAAACCCAGGTTCTTACCGGCCTCCTACAACTGGTCAATTTTATATGTGCAATTGCACCACTGCGGAGGATGCCCCCAGGAACCCTCCCAGAGCCTCCCCAGACTCCGACAAGCTTGCTCACAGAGCGACCTGATACGGCCCCTCAGACCGACTCAAGCGCACAAAAAAGATCGCGCTGGACTCGGCGGAGTCCAGCGCGATCAACGACGTTCCCGTGGGCGAGGGGCCTGTTGGGGCAGGACCCACGTCGCTTGTAGCCAGGTTCCGGGCGTCCGTGCAGATTGGGGGACCTGCCGTGTTGCCCGGTTATTCAGTTGTCAGGCCTCGCTGCGCTGCTGCGGGATGCCCGCAAGCAGTGCGCGGACCTCAGCCTCGCGATAACGGCGGTGTCCGCCGAGCGTACGAATCGACGTGAGCTTGCCGGCCTTCGCCCACCGCGTGACCGTCTTAGGGTCGACGCGGAACATGGTGGCGACCTCAGCCGGGGTCAGCAGCGGCTCAGCATCAGGGGTGCGAGCGGTCATGAGCGGCCTCCTCGGGAGAACCGAACCTTCTCGGTTCTTTCCTCTAAATTCTGCACCTTGACCCGCGTTGCCCGAAATGGCGGACGCGAGTCGAGTCGGTTATAGGACGAACGGCTTGTCCTCGGCACTACAACTACACCATCCGTCCAGCCGCGTCGGCCAAACCGATGGAATTGCCCCCCAGGTGTTCATCGGCGACGGAAGCCGATGGACCATGCCATAGCGGACAGTCACGCCACTGTGACGATCAGTCACAGGGGCGATCAGGAGTCACCAGACCCCCCAAAGCGTGCAATGCTGAGTTTTCCCCCCACAGTGGAGCATAAGTAGGCGGAGGAGCCCTCCCCGGACTCCTTGTCCTATTTTGGCACGAGGAGGGGCAAGCGGCGCAAGGGCCCTGTACGTGCGGTCCGTCACCCTTGCGACATAAGCCCGGATCGGGACCTACGTGGACCTACGTCCCGTCAGTTCCGTGAAGTCCCGTTGACCGTACGCTGTTCGAGCGCTCCACGGCCGTGACCTAGGTCACTAAAGTAAGCGCTGTCACATCTGTTACATCGTCAGATCAAAGGTAGATCAACTCGGCGGTGGACCCACACAACAGTTCACGGATGAGTCCGCGGACCGGTTCACAGATGAGACAAGTTCGTGGATCGGTTCAAGGACCGGTTCGAGGATCAGCGCGCTGATCAGTTCGCCGAGCGCCGGTCCCGGATCGAACGCCACCGCTCCACCAGCCGCCCGTACGCCTCGCCCGCCGCCGCGCCGTCCCCGACGCGCAGCGCCTGGATGCCGTCGGCCACGTCCTTCGCCGAGTGGTCGTCCTCCAGATCACCGGCCGGCAGCAGGTGCACCAGGCCGCCGTAATCCAGTTCCACCAGCGAACGCGGGTGGAATTCCTCGAGCCAGCGGCCGACGTCCACCAGGCCGTCGATGAGCGGACCCTCGTCCGTCGCGTCGCGCAGCGTGCGCAGCGACCGGGCCACCCGGCGGCGCGCCTGGACCATCGGTGTGCGGTAGCGCAGCACGGGGGCCAGCTCCGCCGTCCCCTTCTCGTACTCCCGCTCCTCGTCGGAGACCAGCACGAACCAGTTGAGCGGCACCTGCCAGACCGCCGTGCGGATCCACGGCCGGGCGTCGGGGTTGCGCTCCAGCCACCGCTCGTGGTCCTTGGCCGCCTCCAGCCGCACGACCTCGGGCAGCGCCGCCTCCAGCACCGGCCGGGGCAGCTCCTCGTCCAGCTCCGCCAGGGCCAGCCAGCCGCGCAGCCGGGTCCGCCAGGGGCAGACGCAGAGCACGCCGTCCACGTCCGCCACGAAAGCGTCGCCGCTCTCGTGCACCCGTACGGCGACCGGCGGGGTGGCCAGCAGGTCGGCCAGCGAGCGGCGCAGCTCGTCCTGGTAGGAGGGCAGCTCGGGGCGGCCGGCGTAGCGCGCCCAGTGGGTGCGCTCGGGTTCGGGGAAGGCGGCCAGCGGTTCGTACACGCGCAGATACACCGTGTACGGAACGATCAACGAGGACACCTTGGGCACGCCTGCTCCCTCCCCCTTCCGCCGACCGGGAAACCCTGCGAATCGTCCCACGGCGGCACTTCGGGAGAAGGTGATCCGCAACACTGCGAGATCGGCGGGGCATGCGGGTCTACGCTCGGACCACAGGCCCCGCCACCCTTACGGTGCCTGCGTCCCGACCGCCGCTAGTTACCCGGGAGTCACCACAGTGACCGACGTATCCGGCGCACCTGCTGATGTACTGCACACCCTGTTCCACTCGGACCAGGGCGGTCATGAGCAAGTCGTGCTCTGCCAGGACCGCGCCAGCGGCCTCAAGGCCGTCATCGCCCTCCACTCCACCGCTCTGGGCCCCGGCCTCGGCGGTACCCGCTTCTACCCGTACGCGACCGAGGCGGCGGCCGTCGCCGACGCCCTGAACCTCGCGCGCGGGATGTCGTACAAGAACGCCATGGCCGGGCTGGACCACGGCGGCGGCAAGGCTGTGATCATCGGCGATCCCGATGTGATCAAGACCGAGGAGCTGCTGCTCGCGTACGGCCGTTTCGTGGCCTCCCTCGGCGGGCGGTACGTGACCGCCTGCGACGTCGGCACCTATGTCGCCGACATGGACGTCGTGGCGCGCGAGTGCCGCTGGACGACCGGCCGCTCCCCGGAGAACGGCGGGGCCGGCGACTCGTCCGTGCTGACCGCCTTCGGCGTCTACCAGGGCATGCGGGCCTCGGCGCAGTACCTGTGGGGCGACCCGTCGCTGCGGGGCCGCAGGGTCGGCATCGCCGGCGTCGGCAAGGTCGGCCACCACCTGGTGGGGCATCTGCGCGGCGAGGGCGCCGAGGTCGTCGTCACGGACGTGCGCGAGGACGCCGTGCGCCGGATCCTCGACCGCTACCCGGAGGGTGTGACGGCGGTCGCCGACACGGAGGCGCTGATCCGCGTGGACGGGCTCGACGTCTACGCGCCCTGTGCGCTCGGGGGTGCGCTGAGCGACGACTCGGTGCCGGTGCTGACGGCGAAGGTCGTGTGCGGCGCGGCCAACAACCAGCTCGCCCACCCGGGGGTGGAGAAGGACCTCGCCGATCGCGGGATCCTCTACGCGCCGGACTACGTGGTGAACGCCGGCGGGGTCATCCAGGTCGCCGACGAGCTGCACGGGTTCGACTTCGAGCGGTGCAAGGCGAAGGCGGCGAAGATTTTCGACACCACCCTCGGAATCTTCGCACGTGCGAAGGCTGACGGGATTCCGCCGGCCGCGGCGGCCGACCGGATCGCCGAACAGCGGATGCACGAGGCGGCCCAGGCGCGCGGCTGGTGAGGTCCGTCCGGGGCTCCGAGCGCCCGGTCCTGGGGTTTCGTCGGTACCGGCCGGTGGAAAGTTAGAGAGAACTCTCACTCTTCCCGGCGGGTTGCCCGCCGATAAGTGGTTAAAATCGCCACTGACCAGCAAGGACAGGGCGCTCGAAAGGTGCTGTGCACACGCGCGTGGTACGGGCGACGTACCGTACGGGCGTGGGCTCAGGTACCGTGGGAGCCCTACGACGGGCTCTCCATGGAGAGGCCGTCCTGGATCATGAACGCGTGTCAACCTGGGGCCGTCGAGCCCCGTCGTTGAGGGGGTCGAGCCATGGGGCGCGGCCGGGCCAAGGCCAAGCAAGCGAAGGTCGCCCGCCAGCTGAAGTACAACAGCGGCGGGACAGATCTCTCACGCCTGGCCGAAGAGCTGGGCGCATCGCCATCAAATATTCCGCCGAATGCTGAGCCATTCGAGGACGATGACGATGACGATGAGCAAGACGACGACCCGTACGCACGGTACGCCGAGCTGTACGGGGACGACGACGAGGATGACGGCGAGGACTCCTCGCAACACCGTCGCGGCGCTTGACCTTGTACTGAGCACCCACCCGGTCGGTGACTTCGGTCACCGACCGGGTCTTGTGCTGCCTGCACGGTCGACCGCTGCTGCCCGGTTACCCGGTCCTGGCCGTGTCCAGGACCGGTTTTCCGGTGTGTCCTAGACCGCGTAGTCCCCGACCAGCTCCGCGCCCGTCGGGTGTTCGCCGCGCTCGGTGATCTCGCCGGCGACCCAGGCCTCCAGGCCTCGGTCGGCCAGCGTCGCCAGGGCCACGTCCGTCGACTCCTCGGGCACGATCGCCATCATGCCGACGCCCATGTTCAGGGTCTTCTCCAGCTCCAGGCGCTCGACCGATCCGGTCCTGCCGACCAGGTCGAAGATCGGGGCCGGGGTCCAGGTGGAGCGGTCCACGATCGCGTGCAGCCCGTCCGGGATCACCCGGGCCAGGTTGGCCGCGAGGCCGCCGCCGGTGATGTGCGAGAAGGCGTGCACGTCCGTGGTGCGGGTGAGCGCCAGACAGTCCAGCGAGTAGATCTTGGTGGGCTCCAGGAGCTCCTCGCCGAGCGTGCGGCCGAGGTCGTCGATCCGCGCCTCCAGGGCGAGGCCCGCCTGCTTCAGCAGGACGTGCCGGACCAGGGAGTACCCGTTCGAGTGAAGGCCGGAGGCCGCCATGGCGATCACCGTGTCACCCGTGCGGATACGATCCGGGCCGAGCAGCCGGTCGGCCTCCACGACGCCCGTACCGGCGCCGGCGACGTCGAAGTCGTCCGCGCCGAGCAGGCCCGGGTGTTCCGCGGTCTCGCCGCCGACCAGGGCGCAGCCGGCGAGCACACAGCCCTCGGCGATGCCCTTGACGATGGCGGCGACCCGCTCGGGGTGGACCTTGCCGACGCAGATGTAGTCGGTCATGAACAGCGGTTCGGCGCCGCACACCACGATGTCGTCCATCACCATGGCGACCAGGTCATGGCCGATCGTGTCGTACACGCCGAGCTGGCGCGCGATGTCGACCTTGGTGCCCACGCCGTCCGTGGCGGAGGCGAGGAGCGGGCGCTCGTAGCGCTTGAGGGCGGAGGCGTCGAAGAGGCCGGCGAAGCCGCCGAGGCCGCCGAGGACCTCGGGGCGCTGCGTCTTCTTCACCCACTCCTTCATCAGCTCCACGGCGCGGTCGCCCGCTTCGATGTCGACGCCCGCGGCTGCGTAGCTGGCACCAGTTGTCTCAGACATGACGGTGAGAACTTTCGTGTCGTACTGCAGACGTATTCAAAAAAAGCACAGCACGGGCTGCCTACGGGCGACGGATCGCGTCGGCCGCGGCCGTGGCTGCCGGACCGGCCGCCAGCTCGGTCTCCAGGAGCTGCTTGCCGAGCAGCTCGGGGTCCGGGAGCTCCATCGGGTACTCGCCGTCGAAGCAGGCGCGGCAGAGGTTCGGCTTGTCGATGGTCGTGGCCTCGATCATGCCGTCGATGGAGATGTAGGACAGCGAGTCGGCGCCGAGCGAGGTGCCGATCTCCTCGATGGTCATGCCGTTGGCGATGAGCTCCGCGCGCGTGGCGAAGTCGATGCCGAAGAAGCAGGGCCACTTCACGGGCGGCGAGGAGATCCGGATGTGGACCTCGGCGGCGCCCGCCTCGCGGAGCATGCGGACCAGGGCGCGCTGGGTGTTGCCGCGCACGATCGAGTCGTCGACGACGACCAGCCGCTTGCCCTTGATGACTTCCTTCAGCGGGTTCAGCTTCAGGCGGATGCCGAGCTGGCGGATCGTCTGCGAGGGCTGGATGAACGTCCGGCCGACGTACGCGTTCTTCACGAGACCCGCGCCGAAGGGGATGCCGGAGGCCTCCGCGTAGCCGATGGCGGCCGGGGTGCCGGACTCCGGAGTCGCTATGACCAGGTCGGCGTCGACCGGGGCTTCCTTGGCGAGCTTGCGGCCCATCTCCACCCGGGAGAGGTACACGTTCCGGCCGGCGATGTCGGTGTCCGGGCGGGCCAGGTACACATACTCGAAGACACAGCCCTTCGGCTTCGCGTCCGCGAATCGGGAGGTGCGCAGGCCGTTCTCGTCGATGGCGATGAACTCGCCCGGCTCTATCTCCCGGACGTAGGCCGCGCCGCAGATGTCGAGGGCGGCGGACTCGGAGGCGACCACCCAGCCGCGCTCCAGCCGGCCGAGGACCAGCGGGCGGATGCCCTGCGGGTCGCGGGCCGCGTAGAGGGTGTGCTCGTCCATGAAGACGAGCGAGAAGGCGCCCCGTACCTGCGGAAGGATCTGGTGGGCGGCCTCTTCGATGGTCAGCGGCTTGCCGTCCTGGTCGACCTGGGCCGCGAGCAGCGCGGTGAGCAGGTCGGTGTCGTTGGTCGCCGCGACGCGCGGGACGCGGCCCTCCTGCTTGGGCAGGTCGGCGACCATCTCGGCGAGCTGAGCCGTGTTGACCAGGTTGCCGTTGTGACCGAGCGCGATCGAGCCGTGCGCGGTGGCACGGAACGTCGGCTGGGCGTTCTCCCAGGTGGAGGCACCGGTGGTCGAGTAGCGGGCGTGTCCGACCGCGATATGACCCTGGAGCGAACCGAGCGAGGTCTCGTCGAAGACCTGGGAAACGAGCCCCATGTCCTTGAAGACGAGGATCTGGGAGCCGTTGCTGACCGCGATTCCCGCGGATTCCTGACCCCGATGCTGGAGGGCGTAGAGCCCGAAGTAAGTGAGCTTGGCGACCTCTTCACCGGGAGCCCAGACTCCGAAGACGCCGCAAGCGTCCTGGGGGCCTTTCTCGCCGGGGAGCAGATCATGACTGAGTCGACCGTCACCACGTGGCACGCCACCGAGTGTAGGCGAGATCGACCACTGGTCCGAATTGGGGATACCTGCCGGTAACCGGATCACTTGTCGGCGACGTTATCCATGATCGACTCATTTTTGCAGGTCAGACGTGGTACAGGGGGTCCCGGTAGTCGGTCGGTCGGGCTGCGGTGGTGACCGCGCGGGCTGTCCCCTGGATCCGAGTGAGGTGTCGCACACCTTGTCGCCCATCTTTGGGGACCGGCGGAGGGCGGGAGCTCATGCCCTGGTCAGCCGGATCTGGTCGCCGTCGGCCGTGCCGAGCGTCAGCGTGCCGTCCTTGACCTCGGTGGTGAGGGCGCCTTCGGTGAGGGCGGCGGACAGGGTGCGCTCGAAGACCATCGGCTGGCCCTGACAGGCCATCCTGGTCGCCCTGGCCTCGCTGAACGTGACGCTGTCGCCCTCGACGACGGCCTTGGCGGTGAAGTTGTTGCAGCCGTAGCTGCCCGCCGCCTTGCCGTCCGCGATCTTCAGATGCGCGCCGTCCGGGGCCTGGTGGGTGGCGCCGTCCACGATGACGCTGTCGACGTTCCACCGGACGCCGGTGACGGGCTGCTCCGCGCTCACCGACCCGCTGCCGGGCCGCTCGTCGTCCGTCTGCTCCGCGCCGCAGGCCGCGACGAGCGGGAGCAGCGGGAGGAGCAGGGCGGCGGCGGTCAGTGACATGCGCCGCGTGTACGCGCGCGTAGCGCCGTTGTACGTGTGCGTAGGGCTGTGCCTCTGCCTGTACATGCCGGTTGGACGGGACGGGTGGGCTGGTCGGTTCCACCCGGGTTCCGCACGGGCTCGGCGCGGGCTCGGCGCGGGTTCCGCACTGGCTCGGCCCCGGCGTCGGTTTCAGGACATGAGGGGCAGCAGGGCCGCGAGGTCGGCCCGTTCCCCGCTCGCGCCGACCTTCGCCGACTCCACGGCGTCCTGCCACGTCACCCGGCCGGTGGCCAGCCGGATCCAGGTCAGCGGATCGGTCTCGACGACGTTGGGCGGGGTGCCGCGGGTGTGCCGGGGGCCCTCGACGCACTGCACGACGGCGTACGGCGGGATCCGCACCTCGGTCGCGCCGCCGGGCGCCTTGACGGCGAGGGCGTCGGCGAGCAGCCGGGTGGCGGCGGCGAGCGCCTGACGGTCGTGCGGGATGTCCAGGCCGGGGACGGCGGCGTTGAGGTCGTCGGTGTGGACGGTGAGTTCCACGGTGCGGGTGACGAGGTAGTCGGCGAGGGTGATGGCGCCGGTGCGGGCGGCGAGGATCCGGTCGCCGGGAGCGGCGGCGAGCGCTGCGGCGATGCGCTCGCCGGTGCGGGCGTAGAGGGCGTTCAGGTCGGGGTGGGCCGCCGCGAGGTCCAGGGTGTCGTCGGAGATGCCGGCGGCCCGGGCGGCGGTGGCGAACGGCCAGTCCAGGAGCGTGAGTTCCGCCTTCGGGGGCTCGTCCCGGTCGAGGTTGCGGCTGACGGTCTCCACCGCCATGGTCACGTGCGCGGCCAGGTCCCGCACGGTCCAGCCCGCGAGCCGCGTCGGCCGCGCCAACTGCTCGGGCGTGAGGCCGGCGACTGCCGCGCGGACGTTCCCGAACTGGGCGAGGACGGCCGCGCGGGTCTTGACGGGGTCGTACGCGCGCGTGCGCTTCTTGGCCGGGGGCATGAAGCCGAGCGTAAGCGCTCCGCTGGGAGTGCCGCGATGTGCCGTCGTTTCGCTGCGGCGCCGTCGTGGCCGGCCGCGCAATTCCGCGCGCCCCTTTGGGGCGCGCGAAGGCCCCGCCCGGCGGACGGGCGGGGCCTTCGGTGTGTTGCTGGTGGGAATCCCGGCTATGCGAGCAGCGCCGGGATGGTCTCCTCGTGCGCCTTGCGCAGTTCCTCGAGGGACAGCTCGAACTCGCCCTGGAGCTCGACCGTGTCGCCGTCGACGACACCGATGCGGGTGACGGGCAGACCGCGCGCCCCGCACATGTCGTTGAAGCGGAGCTCCTCGGAGCGCGGGACGGCCACCACGGCACGCCCCGCCGACTCGGAGAAGAGGAGGGTGAACGCGTCGAGCCCGTCCGGTACGACCAGCCGCGCGCCCTTGCCGCCGAGCAGCGCCGACTCGACGACCGCCTGGATCAGCCCGCCGTCGGACAGGTCGTGGGCGGAGTCGATCATGCCGTCGCGGGAGGCGGAGATCAGGATCTCGGCGAGCAGCCGCTCCCGCTCCAGGTCGACCTTCGGGGGCAGTCCGCCCAGGTGGTCGTGGACGACCTGGGACCAGGCCGAGCCGCCGAGCTCCTCACGCGTGTCGCCGAGGAGGTAGAGCAGCTGCCCGTCCTCCTGGAAGGCGACCGGCGTGCGGCGGGCGACGTCGTCGATGACGCCCAGCACGGCCACCACCGGGGTGGGGTGGATGGCCACCTCGCCCGTCTGGTTGTAGAGGGAGACGTTGCCGCCGGTCACCGGGGTGCCCAGCTGCTGGCAGGCGTCGGCCAGGCCGCGGATGGCCTCCGCGAACTGCCACATCACCGCCGGGTCCTCGGGCGAGCCGAAGTTCAGGCAGTCGGAGACGGCGAGCGGCTTGGCGCCGGTCGTGGCCACGTTCCGGTAGGCCTCGGAGAGGGCCAGCTGCGCGCCCGCGTACGGGTCGAGCTTGGCGTACCGGCCGTTGCCGTCGGTCGCGATGGCGACGCCGAGGCCGGTCTCCTCGTCGATCCGGATCATGCCGGAGTCCTCGGGCTGGGCGAGGACGGTGTTGCCCTGCACGAAGTGGTCGTACTGGGACGTGATCCACTTCTTCGACGCCTGGTTGGGCGAGGCCACCAGCTTCAGGACCTGGTCCTTCAGCTCGTCCGAGGTCGTCGGCCGGGGCAGCTTGTTCGCGTCGTCCGCCTGGAGGGCGTCCTGCCACTCCGGGCGGGCGTAGGGGCGCTCGTAGACCGGGCCGTCGTGGGCCACGGTCCGCGGGTCGACGTCGACGATCTTGCCGCCGTGCCAGAAGATCTCCAGGCGGTCGCCGTCCGTGACCTCACCGATGACGGTGGCGATGACGTCCCACTTGTCGCAGATCTCCAGGAACCGGTCGACCTTCGCCGGCTCGACGACCGCGCACATGCGTTCCTGCGACTCGCTCATGAGGATTTCCTCGGGCGAGAGCGTGGAGTCGCGCAGCGGGACGTCGTCCAGCGTCACGCGCATGCCGCCGGAGCCGTTGGAGGCGAGCTCGGACGTCGCGCAGGACAGGCCCGCCGCGCCGAGGTCCTGGATGCCGACGACCAGCTTCTCGGCGAAGGCCTCCAGGGTGCACTCGATGAGCAGCTTCTCCTGGAAGGGGTCGCCGACCTGCACGGCCGGGCGCTTCGACGGCTTGGCGTCGTCGAAGGTCTCGGAGGCGAGGATGGACGCGCCGCCGATGCCGTCACCACCCGTACGAGCCCCGTACAGGATGACCTTGTTGCCCGCGCCGGACGCCTTCGCGAGGTGGATGTCCTCGTGCCGCATCACGCCGATGGCGCCGGCGTTGACCAGCGGGTTGCCCTGGTAGCAGGCGTCGAAGACGACCTCGCCGCCGATGTTGGGCAGACCCAGGCAGTTGCCGTAGCCGCCGATGCCGGCGACGACGCCCGGCAGGACGCGCTTGGTGTCGGGGTGGTCGGCCGCGCCGAAGCGCAGCGGGTCCACGACCGCGACCGGGCGCGCGCCCATCGCGATGATGTCGCGGACGATGCCGCCGACGCCCGTGGCCGCGCCCTGGTAGGGCTCGACGTAGGAGGGGTGGTTGTGCGACTCGACCTTGAAGGTGACCGCGTAGCCCTGGCCGACGTCCACGACGCCCGCGTTCTCGCCGATGCCCACGAGCAGCGCGTCGGACTGGGGGGCCTTCTCGCCGAACTGGCGGAGGTGGACCTTGGAGGACTTGTAGCTGCAGTGCTCGGACCACATGACCGAGTACATGGCGAGCTCGGCGCCGGTCGGGCGGCGGCCGAGGATCTCCACGACCCGCTCGTACTCGTCCTTCTTCAGACCGAGTTCGGCCCAGGGCAGCTCGACGTCGGGGGTCTCGGCCGCGTGCTCGACCGTGTCCAGAGGCGTCCGGCTCATGCGTTGACCAGCTTCTTGAGGATCGAGGTGAAGAACGGCAGACCGTCGGTGCGGCCGGAGCCGACGAGCGGCTCGACGGCGTGCTCCGGGTGCGGCATGAGGCCTACGACGTTGCCGACCTCGTTGGTGATGCCGGCGATGTCGCGGAGCGAGCCGTTCGGGTTGAAGTCGACGTACCGGAAGGCGACGCGGCCCTCGGCCTCGAGCTGGTCGAGGGTGTACTCGTCGGCGACGTACCGGCCGTCCATGTTCTTCAGCGGGATATGGATCTCCTGGCCCGCCTCGTAGTCGGCCGTCCAAGCGGTGTCCGCGTTCTCCACCCGCAGTTTCTGGTCGCGGCAGATGAAGTGGAGGTGGTCGTTGCCGAGCATCCCGCCGGGCAGCAGATGGGCCTCGGTGAGGATCTGGAAGCCGTTGCAGATGCCGAGGACCGGAAGGCCGGCCTTGGCCTGCTCGATGACGGTCTCCATGACCGGCGAGAAGCGGGAGATGGCTCCGGCGCGCAGATAGTCGCCGTAGGAGAAACCACCGGGAAGGACGACGGCGTCGACCTGGTGGAGGTTCTTGTCCTTGTGCCAGAGAGCGACGGGTTCGGCGCCCGCGAGGCGGATCGCACGCTGGGTGTCCCGGTCGTCGAGGCTGCCGGGAAAAGTGACGACGCCAATACGAGCGGTCACTTCGCGGCCCCCGCGACTGCTTCTTCCGACTCGACCTTGACGGTGAAGTCCTCGATCACGGTGTTGGCGAGGAAGGATTCCGCAAGATCGTGGATGCGGGCGAGGGCGGCCTCGTCGACGGGTCCGTCAACTTCCAGTTCGAATCGCTTTCCCTGACGTACGTCGGAGATGCCTTCGAAACCCAGCCGCGGCAGTGCGCGCTGCACCGCCTGGCCCTGGGGGTCGAGGATCTCCGGCTTGAGCATGACGTCGACTACGACGCGTGCCACTGGCACTCCCGGTGGTGTGGTGCTGAGCAGGCTCCTGCCGGAGTGCTTCCAAGCGGAGTACTTCCAGCAGGTGTCTTCGGTGTCTTCAGACTACCCGTACAAAATTTCTACGCGGGTAGAGTTGTAGGAAAGTACGTGAGCGCCATCACGATCAGGTATCGGACCTGTGCCTTCGCGGAAATTTCAGGGAAAGATCCGGGGTGCACCCGCGTTCCCTATTGCCCCGGGACACGCGGGCAGATTTAGTCGGGCTTCACATTGCAATGCCGGGCACTGTACAAATGAATTGGTAATAGCCGATACTTTGCCCCATAACAGGCGAACAGTCGACATCTCCGTGACGTCTTGGGACGTCATCGCAGAGCTGTCGCACGAAGGGACCGATATTCGTGGCGCAGAAGGTCGTGGTCACTCTCTCTGACGACATCGACGGCTCGGAAGCGGCGGAAACGATCGCCTTCGGACTCGATGGCAGGTCGTACGAGATCGACCTGAATGAAGCCAATGCCAAGAAACTGCGTAAGGCTCTCGCGCCCTACGTGGACGCCGGCCGCAAGCGGTCGAAGTCCGGCAAGGCCTACAAGCAGACCGAGGTCGCTCCCGACCCGTCGGCGGTCCGCGCCTGGGCCCAGGCCAACAAGATGGAGGTGCCGGCCCGCGGCCGCATCCCCAAGAAGATCTACGAGGCGTTCGCCGACGCGCAGTGAGTCCGGACAGGCCCTAGGTGCTCGCCGGGCCGCTGAACCCGGCTCGGTGAGCACCTGGCCGACGGCCGGTCACCCGCCCCTCGAACGAACCGACTTGCGCTGCACCCCTCCGGGTCGGCTAGAGTCTGGAGCACGCCGACGGGCGGGGCCCGAAAAGCCCAGCTCACGGAGTACATGCGGGTGTAGTTCAGTAGCAGAACATCCCCCTTCCAGGGGGAAGGCGCAGTGTGCAATTCCTGTCACCCGCTCTGCATCGCCGGTCTGACCAGTCTTCTGGATCAGGTAGGCTGGTGCTCGCGCCGACCGGTGAAAGCTGGTCGGAGGCAATGCGGACGTAGCTCAGTTGGTAGAGCGCAACCTTGCCAAGGTTGAGGTCGCGAGTTCGAGCCTCGTCGTCCGCTCTTGTATCAAGCCCCCCGGCTGTTGCCGGGGGGCTTTTTCGTGCGTACCCATCCACCCATCCCACCACTCGCCCACGCGGCCGCCCGGGTCTGACATTTGTCATACGGAGTGGTGACACCTCGCACTGCTGCCGGCCCTCGTCCGCGGGGAGGCTGGAGGCATGGACACGAATGAACACGTGATTGAGGTCACCGACCTCCGGCGTGTGTACGGGGGCGGGTTCGAAGCGGTCCGTGGGATCTCCTTCCACGTCGACCGCGGCGAGATCTTCGCGCTGCTCGGCACCAACGGAGCCGGCAAGACATCGACGGTCGAATTGCTGGAGGGGCTCGCACGGCCGGACGGCGGGCGCATAGACGTCCTCGGCCACGACCCGTACGCCGAGCGGGCCGCCGTGCGGCCGCGCACCGGCGTGATGCTCCAGGAGGGCGGGTTCCCCTCCGAGCTGACCGTCGCCGAGACCGCGCGGATGTGGGCGGGCTGTGTGAGCGGCGCCCGCCCCGTCGAGGAGGCGCTGGCGCTGGTCGGGCTCGCCGGGCGCGCCCGCGTCCGGGTCAAACAGCTCTCCGGGGGCGAGCGGCGCCGCCTCGACCTCGCGCTCGCGGTGCTCGGCGAACCCGAGGTGCTGTTTCTGGACGAGCCGACGACCGGCCTGGACGCGGAGGGCCGCCGGGACACCTGGGACCTGGTGCGCGCCCTGCGCGACGCCGGTACGACGGTGCTGCTGACCACGCACTACCTGGAGGAGGCGGAGCACCTCGCCGACCGGCTGGCCATCCTGCACGAGGGCCGTATAGCGGCCGCCGGGACGCCCGGCGAGGTCACCGGCACCCAGCCGTCCCGAATCGCCTTCGAGCTGCCCGAGGGGTACTTCGTGGGCGACCTGCCGCCGCTGGGCGAACTGGGCGTGTGCGACCACGAGGTCGAGGGGCGCGTCGTACGGCTGCGCACCCGGGAGTTGCAGCGGGCGGCAACGGGGCTGCTGGTGTGGGCGGAGCGGGCCGGGGTCGAGCTGCGCAGGCTGGACGTGCGGTCGGCCTCGCTGGAGGAGGCGTTCCTGGGAATCGCCCGGCAGGCGTCGAACAGGGACCACGGCAGCACGGTCGGAGGCGACACGACCGGAGACGACACAGCCGGAGACGACACGGCCGAGGAGGTCGCGGCATGAGCGGGGCGACGGTGAAGAACTCGACCGGCCGGGCGGCCATGCGCGCGGTCACCACGCCGATGAGCCGGATGGCCGCCCTCGCGCGTGCCGAGCTGACCCTGCTCGGACGCAGCAAGAGCACGCTCATCACGGCCGTGCTGGTGCCGCTCGTGCTGCCGGTCAGCCTGATCACGGTGGTCGAGGACATGGAGGTGGAGGACGCCGGGCTCAGCGTCGGCCTGGTGCTGCTGCCCGCCGCCATCGGCTTCTCGCTGCTGTTCGGGGTGTACTCGGCGCTGGCCGCCATCTACACCGCCCGGCGCGAGGAGCTGGTGCTGAAGCGGTTGCGCACCGGCGAGCTGCGGGACGCGGAGATCCTCGGCGGGGCCGCGCTGCCGGTCCTCGTCACCGGGCTGGTGCAGTCCCTGGTGCTGGTGGCCGGCTCGACTGTCCTGCTCGACATACCGGCGCCCGAGGCCGCGCATCTCGCCGTTCTGGGGCTGCTGTTGGGCCTGGCGATGTGTGCGACGCTCGCGGCGGTCACGGCGGCGGTGACCCGGACCGTGGAGAGCGCGCAGGTCACCACCATGCCGCTGGTGCTCGTGTCGATGCTCGGCTCCGGGATCACGGTCCCCCTGGAACTGCTGCCCGACCGGCTCGCCTCGGTCTTCGAACTGCTGCCGCTGTCCCCGGTGATCATCCTGATACGCGGCGGCTGGACCGGCGATCTGTCGGTGTACGAGGCCCTGGGCGCCCTGGCGACCGCACTGGCCTGGACCGTGCTGGCGGTGTTTGCTGTACGGCGGTGGTTCCGGTGGGAGCCGCGGCGCTGAGGACGGGGGGCTACGGGGGATGCGAGGGCCAGCGGGCTGGTGGCGGCAGAAGAGCACACCGGCGAAGTTCGAGACGTACACGCGATGGTCGTTCCACTTCTTCTGGCTGACCGAGGTCCTGGGCATCGGCCTGCCGGCCCTCGGCATGTTCGGGCCGGGGCTGCTGAGTGCGGGGCTGCTCACCGCGGTAGCCCTGCACGGCGGGGTCTGCATGCTGACGGTGTCCCGGGCGGTCGACTGGACCCGCGGGCGGCGCCCGCAGCCGGTGCGACTGCTGTGGACGCTCGCCTCGGTCACCGCCGTGATCGTCGTCGCGGCGATGGTGATCGCCAAGCACGGTCCGAAAGGCGACGACGTGGACACCGCCGTGGGCGGGCTCTTCGGGGTCGTCCTGATCGTCGGTGCGGGGGTCATCGTGCTCGGGGTGCGGGATCGGCGCCGCGTCTACGCCATCGTGGGCGGCTTCGCCTTCGGCGCGGGAGGGCTCGCGTTGGCGCTGGGCGGGCACCCCGCCGATGTCCTGATCACCATGGGGGGCGTACTCGTCGGCTGCTCGTTCCTCGCCTTCACGGCCGCCTTCTCCCTCTGGCTGCTCGACGCCGTCTACGCGCTCGACGAGGCCCGCGAGACCCGGGCCCGGCTCGCCGTCGCGGAGGAGCGGCTGCGGTTCGGGCGGGATCTGCACGATGTGATGGGGAGGAATCTGGCGGTGATCGCCCTGAAGAGCGAGCTGGCCGTGCAACTGGCCCGGCGCGGGCGACCGGAGGCCGTGGAGCAGATGATCGAGGTCCAGCGGATAGCCCAGGAGTCGCAGCGGGAGGTGCGCGCGGTCGTGCGGGGCTATCGGGAGGCCGACCTCGGGGTCGAACTCGCGGGTGCGCAAGGCGTGTTGACGGCGGCGGGGATCGCGTGCGAGGTGCACGGCGAGACCGAAGGGCTGCCCGCCGAGGTGCAGTCGGCGCTCGGCTGGGTGGTGCGGGAGACGACCACCAATGTGCTGCGGCACGGGGACGCCGGCCGGTGCTCGGTGGCCCTGCGGGTGACGGAGGGACGTGCGGTGCTGACGGTGGAGAACGACGGGGCCGAGGAGAGCCTCGACTCCGGGGACGGTTCCGGGGGCGGGTCGGGGCTGGTCGGGCTGCGGGAGCGGCTGCAGGCGGTCGAGGGGACGCTGGAGGCCGGGTTCGTCGGCGCGGGCGTGTTCCGGGTGGTGGCCGAGGTGCCCCTGACTTCCCCAGCTCCTGCGGCTTCCGCGGCTCCACAGAATCCGCGGACTTCCGTGCCCACCCAGGCTGTTGTGAGCGAGGTCACTTCATGACGGCGCCGGTGCGGGTGCTGCTCGCCGACGACGAGCACCTCATCCGGGGCGCGCTGGCCGCGCTGCTCTCCCTGGAGGACGACCTGGTGATCGTCGCCGAGGCGGCCACCGGACCGGAGGCGCTGGCCATGGCGCGGGCGCACCGGCCCGATGTGGCCGTCCTGGATCTTCAGATGCCGGGCGCGGACGGTGTGAAGGTCGCCACATCCCTACGGGCCGAACTGCCCGGCTGCCAGGCCATGATCGTGACCAGTCATGGCCGGCCGGGGCATCTCAAGCGGGCGCTTGCGGCGGGTGTGCGCGGGTTCGTCCCGAAGACGGTCAGCGCTCAGCGGCTCGCGGAGATCATCCGCACGGTGCACGCCGGGAACCGTTACGTCGACCCGGAGTTGGCCGCCGACGCGATCGCCGCCGGGGACTCCCCGCTGACCTCGCGTGAGGCGGAGGTCCTCGAACTCGCCGCCGACGGAGCGCCCGTCGCGGAGATCGCCGAGCGGGCCGCGCTGTCGCAGGGGACCGTGCGGAACTATCTGTCGTCGGCCGTCTCCAAGCTCGGGGCGGAGAACCGGCACGCGGCGGTGCGGCTCGCCCGGGAGCGAGGTTGGGTATAGTTGCTCTCGCGCCACGGCACCACGGTGACCACGGCGCGATGCGGACGTAGCTCAGTTGGTAGAGCGCAACCTTGCCAAGGTTGAGGTCGCCAGTTCGAACCTGGTCGTCCGCTCGGTATCGCGAAAGGCCCCCGGTTCTCCGGGGGCCTTTCGCGTTGTGTGTCGGGCGTCACGCCCAGCTGGTGCCCGTCAGGCGCTCGTAGGCCTCGACGTACTTGGCGCGGGTCGCGTCCACGATGTGCTGGGGCAGGGGCGGCGGGGGCTGCTCGCTCGCGCGGTCCCAGCCGGACTCGGCCGAGGTCAGCCAGTCGCGCACGAACTGCTTGTCGTACGAGGGCTGCGCGCGGCCGGGCTGCCACTGGTCGGCCGGCCAGAAGCGGGAGGAGTCCGGGGTGAGGACCTCATCGGCGATGACCAGCGTGTCCCCGTCGAAGCCGAACTCGAACTTGGTGTCGGCGAGGATGATGCCCCGGTCACGGGCGATGTCGCGGGCCCGGCCGTAGACGGCGAGGGTCGCCTGCCGGAGCTGGGCCGCGGTGTCGGCGCCGACCTGACGGGCGACCTCCTCGTAGGAGACGTTCTCGTCGTGCTCGCCGACGGCGGCCTTGGTGGCCGGGGTGAAGATCGGGGCGGGCAGCTCGCTGCCGTCGACCAGGCCCTCGGGCAGGGCGAGGCCGCAGACCGTGCGGGACTCCCGGTACTCGAGCAGGCCCGAGCCGGTGAGGTAGCCGCGGGCCACGCACTCGACGGGGACCATCTGCAGCGACTTGCAGGTCAGGGTGCGGCCGGCCCAGTCGGCGGGGGCGCCGGCGGGCAGTTCCGTGCTGAGGACGTGGTGCGGGACCAGGTCGGCGAGCTGGTCGAACCACCACAGGGAGAGCTGGGTGAGGACGCGGCCCTTGTCGGGGATCTCGGTCGGCAGCACCCAGTCGAAGGCAGAGGTGCGGTCGCTGGCGACCATCACGAGGTCGCCCGCCTCGTTCTGGTACAGCTCGCGCACCTTGCCGGTGTGCAGATGCACCAGGCCCGGCACCTGAAGGGGCTCGGGCTTTTCTACGAATCCGGACACGGTTCCTCCCCGTGGTTCTGACCAACGACTCGATTGTCCCGTATGACTACGCGGCTCGCGGCAGCGGGTCAGTCGCGTTTGCAGATGCGGTCCAGGAGGTTGGCCGTGGCGCGTTGGACGCGGGGGTCGACGTGGCCGGGCCGGTCCAGGGCCGGGGACCAGGCGAAGGTGCCGGAGGCGAAGACCAGGGCGCCGGAGGGGGCGCGGTAGAGAGAGGTCTCCTGGTGCCGCAGGACGCTGTCGCCGTCGGTGTACGGGGAGTGGGCGAGGAGGATGCGGTTCTCATGGGGCGGCAGCGGGGTGCGCGGGAAGTAGCGGTCGGCCTCGCCCGCGACCAGGTCCTCGATGTCGTCGCCCTCGCCCGCTCCGGTCGCCTCCCACAGCCAGTGCTCGGCGTTGCGGACGATCAGCGGGTGCGGCTCGGGCACCCGGCCCGCGTACTGGATGCCGATCAACTGCTGCTCGGCGCGGTCGATCTCCCGCCACAGGACGGGTTTGCCGGGGCCCCTGCGTTTACGGCAGGTGAGCAGCCGGCCGGGCACGCCGAACGGGGACGGCCCCAACTCCACCTGCCAGTAGAGGGAGTTGGCGGACAGGAACACGAGCGACGTGCCCCCGTCGCGGGCGAGTTCCACGGTGCGGCGCATGTTCGCCGACCAGTACTCGTCATGGCCGGGGAAGACCAGGCCTCGGTAACGGGTGGGGTCGATGTGACCGGTGTGCAGGTCGCGGGCGTCGGCGTAGGCGAGGTCGTAGCCGTAGCGCTCGGCCCAGCGGATGAAGTCGTAGGCGTGGCCGACGTGGAGGGGGAGGCCGGCGCCGGCGTACGGGCGGTCGAAGGAGACCGTCGTCGCCGCGTCGGCCTCGCCGAGGAGACGGCCGCTGTCGTCCCACGCGTGGTAGAGGCTGGCGCCGGTGCGACCGTCCTCGGGGTAGAGGTTGTAGGCCTGCCAGGTGATGTCGGGGAGGACCAGGAGCAGGTCGGCGGGGTGGTGGTCGCGGACCGTGAAGGGCACGTGGGAGCGGTAGCCGTCGGCGGTGGTGAGGACGGCGACGTACGCGCCGACGTTCCAGTACGACGGGACCTGGAGGCGCCAGGAGAGCCACCAGTGGTGACAGGAGACCGTGCGGTCGGCGGTCAGGGGCGGGGGCTGGACGATGCCGGAGAGACGCGGGCTGGTGGTGATCTTGGCGGCGCCGTCGCCGTCGTAGTGGCCGATGCGGTAGATGTCGACGCTGAATTCCTGGGGCGGGTCGACGGTGATGTGGAAGTCGACGGCGTCGCCGGGGGCGACCGCGCCGGTGGAGACGAAGCCCTTGATCTGACGGCGGACGTCGTCAGCGGAGCGGGGAGCGCCGGCCCCGGCTCCGGGGGCGGTGCGGGGGGCGGGGAGGCGGGGGGCGCGGGGGCCGCGGGGGGCGCTCTGCGCGGGGGCGGAGGCGGGGGCCGGGTCCACGTACCAGGGGACGACCTGGCCGGTGTCGTCGAAGTACGTCTCGCTGCCGCGCAGCCAGGGGAGGGGGCCCTGTCCGAAGGGATCGGTCACGGCGTGGGCCAGCGCTCCCGACTCCCATCGGCGGATGCGCTCGGGTCCTGGTCCTGGTCCGGGTGCCATGGTTCTCCCCTCCCTCGTGCCCCCGTGGTGGTTCGTGCGTACGTGACCGCCGTGCGCGTTGGTCCCGCGTGTCCGGTGTTCGTCCCGCGTGTGCGGCGTTCGCCCCGCGTGCCTCGCGTGTGTCTCGCGTCTCTCGCGTGTCTCGCGTTTTGTCTTATGTCGCGAGCCCTTGCCATGGGCTCTATCGGTCCCAGCACATCACATAACGCGCGCAGACAGTCACTATTCGTTGCGAATTGGCCGAAAGTGGAAGGAGGTGCTCCGGTCGGGCTCCGGGTCGGGCTCCGGTCAGGCATTGCGGGGACGGTGCTTCGGCTTCGCCGCGGTCAGCCGAGCCGTACCGGCTTCTCCGGACGTATGCCCAGCTCCACGAGCCAGGTGCGCAGCGGGACCGCGTCGCCGTCCTCGACGAGGCTGAGGATCCGGGGGGTCAGATCGGCGACGCGCACGCCGTCGACCATGAGCGTCGGGCCGTCGAGCCAGTCGAGGCCCGGGGTCGCGCCGACCGTGTCCATCGCGGCGCAGCAGACCATCGCCGTGACGTGATCGGCGAGGAGTTCGCGGTCGGTGCGCGGGGGCTGGAGGGGGAAAAGGGGGAGCGCGTCGGCGTCCCAGAGCGCCGTGTCGGGGCCTTGACCGGGAGCCGGGGGACCGACGGGAGCCGTGGGCGCGGCCGCCGCCTCCTCCCGGCCGACCTCGAAACCGAGCCGTGCGGCGAGGGCGGCGCTGCGGGGGTTGGGGGGCAGGAAGTCGTCGGCGTCGAGGGCTTCGGGGGTGGGGCTGGGCGTGAGGGTGGGTGTGAGGCTGGGATCCGAGTCCGAGTCCGAGCCCGAGCCCGAGTCCGAGCCAGAGTGCGAGTCCGAGTCGGCTGTGGGGGGTGCGGGTCGCGGGGCGGCCGTGTCCGTCGGGTAGGGCGTGTCCGTTGGGTAAGGCGTGTCGGCGTGGGGGCCCTCCGCGCCGTGGCCCTCTTCTCCGGCGTCGGGACGGTCCGCGAGGTGGTCCAGGACTCGGGCCAGGGTGGGGCCCCCGGGGTGGGCGATGCTCGCGGGGTGGGCGGAGCTCGTGAGGTCGAGGTGGCTTGTGGGGCGGAGGCTGCCCGTGGGACCGAGGTGGTCTGTGGGACCGAGGTGGTCTGTGGGGTCGGGGGTGCGGCGGACGCCGAGGGCGTCCAGGACTCGGTGGAGGCGGGCCGCGTCGGTGCGCCACTTGCGGTCCACGACCTCGTCCGGGTAGTCCTCCCAGGCCACCGGCGACCAGTCCGGGCCGGGTTCCGCCGGGCCGCCGTGGAAGAGGCGGGCGGCGAGCAGCGAGGCGGCCTCGTCGACGGCGCCGGGCTCTTCGAGCAGGTCACAGGCGGGGCGCTCGCCGAGCCGGGAGGCGAAGCCCTCGGCCAGCCGGTCGCGCCGGGACAGCTCGGTCAGGGCGGCGACGACTCCCGCGTCCAGCCGGGAGGGCCAGCGGCCCATCCGCCAGGCGGGCAGCGCGACCCGGGTGAGCAGCCGGTCCCAGCCCGCGTACGCCAGGCCCACCTGTTCCTGCGCGACGATCCGCAGTCCGTAGTCCACAGCCTGTGCGCGCTCGGCGGCCGCGGCGGCCACGCCCCGCTCCATCTCGCCGGCGTGCACCTGGCAGCCGCGCAGCATCAGCCGGGCGACCCAGCCGATGCCCGAGCAGAACGGCCGCAGAACGGGATACCGGCTGCCTCGGTCGGCACAGCCGGCCACCGCCGCGTCCAGCCCGCGCACGAAGCGCCGGGCCGCGGCTATGTCCGGGTGCGCCGAGGGGCCCGTACCGGCGACCACCGGGGCGAGGACGGCGCGCAGTTCGCCGACCCGCATCCACCACAGGAACGGGGAGCCTATGACGAGCACGGGCGCCGCTGTCGCACGGCGGTGGTGAGCGCCGTTGGAGCCGCCCGCGCCGGCTATCTCGTCCGCGTCGCGGGGCGGGGGCGGGCCGTGGGCCGGGTGGGTGCGGTCCTCCAGCCAGCTGTCGCAGTCCGGGGTGAGCGCTATCGCGGAGGGCACGGGGACGTCGAGCCGGTCGGCGAGGTCACGGACCAGGCGGTACAGATCGGGGGCCGCCTCCTCGGCGACGGCGACCGTGGGGCTGACGGCCGGGCGCGCGCGGGCGACGACCAGGGCGATCACGCCCGCGGCGAGCAGCACGACGATCGCGACGACGGACACGGTCCAGCGCGCCGCGTCCCAACCCGGGCCCACGAACTGGCCGGTGGAACCGCCCGCGAGCAGGATCACGGCGGCGGCCGCGGGCAGCAGCGCGACGGCGAGCGCCCGGCTGCGGATGCGCAGCACCGCCAGCGCCCGGGCCCGCGCGGCCTGCGCGCCCACCTCCACACCCATACCGGTCACGACCGGACCTCACCCCCTCCCTGCAGTCCTGTTTCCCCCGGCTGTCTTCGCAGTTGTCACTCCCCCACTGTGGCACCCGCCACTGACATCGCAATGCCGGTGGGCCAAGTGCCGGAACGAGTACCGGATGGCTTGCGCCGCACCCTAGTTGGCGCTCCGGCCCCCGTCAGCCGGATAGCTCAGCGCTCACTCGATGGAATGGCCTTGGGGAAAGGTGTATGACGTTGGGCAACGATCAGGCCCCGGGTTCCATGGGTCCTCGATGAGGAGTTCCATGGCGGCCCGGGGCCTGGGAAAAACCTGGGAGATACCTGGTGGGCGAGGTGCCTACGCCTCGGCCGCCGCCTTCGCGGCGATGTCCGTCCGGTGCTGGGAGCCGTCCAGACCGATGCGCGCGACGGCCTTGTACGCGCGCTCGCGGGCCTCGGTGAGGTCCGCGCCGGTCGCAGTGACGGACAGCACGCGGCCGCCGGCGCTGACGACCGTGCCGCTGCCGTCGCCGTCGTACTTCGTCCCGGCGTGCAGGACGTACGCGTGCGGGGCGTCCTCGGCGGCCACCTCGGCGAGGCCGGTGATCGGGTCGCCGGTGCGCGGGGTCTCGGGGTAGTTGTGCGAGGCGATGACGACGGTGACGGCCGCGTCGTCCTTCCAGCGCAGGGCCGGCAGGTCGGCGAGCTCGCCGGTGGCGGCGGCCATCAGGACGCCCGCCAGCGGGGTCTGCAGCCGGGCCAGGACGACCTGCGTCTCGGGGTCGCCGAAGCGGGCGTTGAACTCGATGACCCGGATGCCGCGGCGGGTGATCGCGAGGCCGGCGTAGAGCAGACCGGAGAACGGGGTGCCGCGGCGGTGCATCTCGTCGACGGTCGGCTGGAGAACTGTCTCCAGGACCTCCTGCACCAGCTCCGGGTCGGCCCAGGGCAGCGGCGAGTACGCGCCCATGCCGCCCGTGTTCGGGCCCTCGTCGCCGTCGAGCGCGCGCTTGAAGTCCTGCGCGGGCTGGAGCGGGACGACGGTCTCGCCGTCGGTGATCGCGAAGAGGGAGACCTCCGGGCCGTCGAGGAACTCCTCGATGACGACGCGCTCGCAGCCGGCCGCGTGCGCCGCGGCGGCGGCCAGGTCGTCGGTGACGACGACGCCCTTGCCGGCGGCCAGACCGTCGTCCTTGACGACGTACGGCGCGCCGAAGGCGTCGAGGGCCTCGGCGACCTCCTCGGGGGTGGTGCAGACGTATGAGCGGGCGGTCGGCACGCCGGCCGCGGCCATCACGTCCTTGGCGAACGCCTTGGAGCCTTCCAGCTCCGCGGCCTCCTTCGAGGGGCCGAAGACCGGGATGCCCGCCTCGCGCACGGCGTCGGCAACCCCGGCGACCAGGGGCGCCTCCGGGCCGACGACGACCAGCTCGGCGCCGAGCTCGACGGCCAGCGCGGATACGGCCTTGCCGTCCAGGGCGTCGACCTGGTGCAGCTCGGCGACCTCGGCGATGCCGGCGTTGCCGGGCGCGCAGTGCAGCGCGGTGACGGCGGGGTCGAGGGACAGTGAGCGGCACAGGGCGTGTTCGCGGGCGCCGCTGCCGATGACGAGGACGTTCACGGGGGTCAGCCTAACCGGCTGCGGCCGCGGTGTTTTGTGCGGGCTTCCGAGGGCGGAGGGGTGACGACGTCGTACGTTCCTCCAAACCAGCCCGCTGACGGGCGGGGGCGGAGGTGGGGACGGACTGGGGCCGGGGCGGGGACGGACTGAGGCCGGGCCGGGGCAGGGGCTACTCGTTGGTGAACTCCTCGACCACGGTCGCGCCCAGCTCGCGGACGATCAGTTCGTAGCCGGAGAGGGCCGACTCGTTGAGGTCGGGGTCGTCGTCCTCAGGGGTGTCGTCTTCGGGGGCCACCGGTTCCGGGGCCGGGGGACGGGGCGGGGCGGGAGCCGAGGTCGACTGGGGTGCGTGCTGCGCTGGGGGCGTGGGGGTGGCCGGTGCCGTGGGCGGCGGCGTAGACATGGGCGGGGGCGCGGACATGGCCGACGGCGCCGACGGGGTCGTCCCGCCACTGCCGCCGTAGCCACCGCCGTAGCCGCCCGTGTTGCCGGGGTTTCCGTAGCCGCCGGGGGCCGCGCCGCCGCCTCCGCCGCCGAAGCCGCCGCCCGCCGGGGGCGCGGAGCCACCGGACGGATCGACGATCGCGTCGATCTTCCACTGGACGCTGAACTGCTCGGACAGCGCCTGCCGCAGCACTTCCTCGCTGCCGCTGCTCGCGAAGTTGTCGCGGGCGCCAGCGTTGACGAAGCCGATCTGCAGGGTCGTGCCGTCGAAAGCGGCGACGTGGGCGTTCTGACTGAGCAGGATCCAGGTGAAGCGGCGTCGGTTCTTGACGGCTTCCAGGATGTTCGGCCAGAGCATGCGGGGGTCGAGGCCGCCGGAGGGGGGCGCGTAGGCGGCGGTCGACGCGGGCGGTGCGGTCGACGCGGGGGTGTGGGGCGGGGCGGGGGTGGGCGCCGCGGGGGCCTCGGAGGGACGTCCGCCGCCTGCGGGCGTCGCTGTGGGCCAGCCGCCGGGTCGGCGCCCGCTGCCCGCCGCGGTGGCGGTGGGCCAGGCGCCAGGGGCGGGCGCGGCAGAGCCCTCGTCCACGGGCGGGACGGCTTGGGCCGCGACGGGAGCGGGGGCCGGCGGCGCGGGAGCTGCGGGTGGGGCGGGCATGGCGGGTGCGGCGGCCGGTGGCTGAGCAGGAGCCGGCGGAGCAGGCGCGGCATGCGGCTGACTCGGCTGCACCGACTGACCGCCCTGCCCCCCCTGCCCGCGAACCGCCGCGCGGGCCGCGGCAGCCCCGCTGCCGTGCGGAACCGGCTCGCCCCCGCCCATGGCGGCACCGCCGTGCGCCTCGGGCCCGGGCACGTAGCCCATCGCCGGCATGGGCATGGCGGGTGCCCCCTGAACCGCGGCCCCCTGCATGCCGGGGCCGGCGGAGAAGTTCACGCCGCGCTCGATGCGGTCGAGCCTGGCCATGACCGACCGTTCGTCCCCATAGGCGGCGGGCAGCATCACGCGCGCGCAGATCAGCTCGAGCTGGAGACGGGGCGAGGTGGCGCCGCGCATCTCGGTGAGGCCCTCGTTGACGAGGTCGGCGGCGCGGCTCAGCTCGGCGGCGCCGAAGACGCCGGCCTGGGCCTGCATGCGCTCGATGACGTCCGACGGGGCGTCGATGAGCCCCTTCTCCGCGGCGTCCGGCACGGCGGCGAGGATGACTAGGTCCCGCAGCCGCTCCAGCAGGTCGGCGACGAAGCGGCGCGGGTCGTTGCCCCCCTCGATGATCCGGTCGACGACCTCGAAGGCGGCGGCGCCGTCACCGGTGGCGAAGGCCTCGACGACGGAGTCGAGCAGCGAGCTCTCCGTGTAGCCGAGCAGCGAGGTGGCCATGGCGTACGTCACACCGACGTCGGTCGCGCCGGCGAGCAGCTGGTCCATGACGGACATGGAGTCACGCACGGAGCCCGCGCCGGAGCGCACGACGAGGGGCAGCACGCCGTCCTCGACGGGAATGCCCTCCTGGCCGCACACCTCGCCGAGGTAGTCCCGCAGCGTTCCCGGCGGTACGAGCCGGAAGGGGTAGTGATGCGTCCGCGACCGGATGGTCCCGATGACCTTCTCGGGCTCCGTGGTCGCGAAGATGAACTTCAGATGCTCCGGCGGCTCTTCGACGACCTTGAGGAGCGCGTTGAAACCGGCTGACGTGACCATGTGGGCCTCGTCGATGATGTAGATCTTGTAGCGGCTGCGCGCGGGGCCGAAGAAGGCCTTCTCACGCAGGTCACGGGCGTCGTCCACACCACCGTGCGACGCGGCGTCGATCTCGATGACGTCGATGGAACCCGGCCCGTTCCTGGCCAGGTCCTTGCACGACTCGCACTCCCCGCAGGGGGTCGGCGTGGGCCCTTGCTCGCAGTTCAGGCAGCGGGCCAGGATCCGCGCGCTGGTGGTCTTCCCGCACCCACGCGGCCCGCTGAACAGGTACGCGTGATTGACCCGGTTGTTGCGCAGCGCCTGCTGCAGCGGGTCGGTGACATGCTCCTGCCCGATGACCTCGGCGAACGACTCCGGGCGATAGCGGCGGTACAGCGCGAGAGACGACACGCATACGAGGTTATAGGCGACCACTGACATCGAGCCCCACGCTCGGACCCGGCCGGGCATGCAAGCGCCCCCCACGCACCCGCCAGAGCCAACCTACCCTTGCTGCCTTCCGGCCCTGGGGGAGTTCAGTCAGATAGCGCCGCGTGAGGGGCTTCGCACAGGGTACAGGATCTGAGCGGGGGGAACGAGTTCGCGAGCACTCCTCAACGTCTTGTATTGTTTGCCGCGGAGGATTCGCCTAGTGGCCTAGGGCGCACGCTTGGAAAGCGTGTTGGGGGCAACCCCTCACGAGTTCGAATCTCGTATCCTCCGCCAGTGCCTCACCGGGCACGATGTCGAAGGGCCCCGCTGCTTGCAGCGGGGCCCTTCGTCGTTGTCCGTCTCACTTTCCGTCTCAGTTCGCCGATGCGGTGGCATCCGGTTCGGCCGCCTGCGATGCTGCGCGTCCTGCTCATGAGCGCCACGACCTCGGAGCAAGGTGGGTCTTCAAGGCTTCTTCAAGCTGCTGGGCGGCGTCATAGCCGTGGCAGGACTTGCCCTGCTGGCCTTGAGCCTGATCCTGATCTTCGCGAACATCTGAGCCGAGACCCAGGGGCGTGGACGCGCCTCTGAGGCGACCGTGCGGACTACCCGGGGGAAGCAGTGAAGTGGTCGATCGGAACGTGGATACGAGTCCGGCGTGCGCGCCGTCAGTACTGGGACGCAGACGTCATCCGCGGCCTTGGGATCGCCGTCCCCAGGCTCACGCAGGATCGGGCACGGCGGCTGATCCAGCAGGGGAAGCGGCAGGAAGCGATCGCCGAGATCAGGGAGGCGACAGGCTACGACCGTCGGGATGCCAGATGCGTCGTGCTCGCCCTGTCGTACGGATGGAAAATCTCCACCCTCCGCCACCTTCCTTGACTCGGAGGCAGGAAGGCGTGGGCCGCCTGAGCGACGACGGCAGCCGTCACCTGCTGGAGCGCCGCCGGCGACGTGTACGAGGCACTTCGCGGCCTCTGGCCCGAGAACACCCGTACCGGCCGGAGGGCAGTGCTCGTCTCATTTACCGCCGTTCACCGACGTTCAGGCGAGGCCGCTAGTCATCACACCCCCACCAACCCGTTCCAAAGCGGCCGCCGGCCCTCTGACGTTGTGCTCAGTCCCATCGTCTCGCGAACTCCGCTCCGGCCAGCAGGTCGTCGGTCCGCACGATCGGATCATCGATCCCCATGGCCGCCATCACATCGACGGGATAGGCGACGTACTTTCCCTTCACCTTCGTGACACGGCAGGGGAAACGGTCCGCCCTCACCAGTCCAGACGCCCTCGATGCGTCGACTCCGAGGAGATCTGCCACCTTGCGTAGAGGCATGGGCTCGGCCAGCCACTGCAACAGCCGCCTTGCGCTTGGGCTCACTCGGTTTCCTTCTGCGGTCCGTCGAGTTCGTCGGACTCACCCTCGGGTACCTGCCCCGAGGCGAGGAACTCGCCCAACAGCCCGAGGCGGTGCAAGGCAGCACCCATACGTTCACCGCTGATGCGCTCCCACAACAACGGGTCCGTCTCGTCGACCGCCTGGATGTCCGACTCGTTGCGGATGGGCGAGTAGTCGTCGTCACATCGGCTCGCGCGGTCGACAAGCCTGTGCGGATCCGTCGTGCGCTCGGCCGGATCAGCGCGCTCCACCGCCCAGCTGGCGGCATTGGCGGCTCGGACGACCTCGTCACGGACGTCGTCACCTTCGGCGGCCAGAGCCAGCCCGTACAACGCGCCGAACACCATGGCCGACCTCACCTCCGCAACGTCGACGCAGAGCCGCCTCGACACTCTCGCGGCCGACTTCCTCAGGTAGGGGGTGACGAAATACAGAGCGAGCAGCTGGCTGCGCTGAGCCAAATTCGGGACGTCGCTGCGGGCCTCTCGCCCCACATGCCGCCACAGGGCATCCCGCAGAGCGATGTCAGCGGCATCGCGTGCCGCCGCTTCCTTCGCTTCTGAGAGCGTGAGGTGCTCACCCACCGAACATCTTTCGCCGGGCCCGTGTGGACAGACCAACTGTCCACTGAGCAACTGCGAAACCTTCAGCTCAACCGATCTGAAGACGTCTGCCGAAGGCAGCAAGGACATGGACACTCCTCCTGATCGTTCCGTCAACGGCAGGAGACTCGCCGCCACGAAGGGCAGCCATCCGCATCCGACAGTGCATGCGCCGGTAAGAGTGAACGGCATGCGATGACCGAGTGACGCGGCATGAGCTCGCGATCCTGTGCGGGAAGGCTCATGGGTTGACCTGCGGTTGTCGCGATGCGGAAGCCCGAGGGCCTGGCCGACGGCGTGCGACCGGAGTAGCAACACGCGCGGGCGTGCGTGCTTACTACGGGCCCTCCGCGAGCAGGGTCAGTTCGTTCAGGAAGGTCTCCGCCAGCAAGGCGGCGTCTCGGGTGCCCGAGTTGGTGGCGACGCTCAGCGTGTGGCCCTGCGCGCAGCCGCCCAGCCCGAAGGTGGCCGTGTCGGCCGGGGGCACCATGGGGACGATGGTCAGCCGGCGCAGCGGTCGTCCGGCGAGGGTCCGGCCCTGCTCGCGCAGATGGACGTAGGAGCAGGCGGCCGGCGCGTAGGCGGGCGCGAAGATCTTTCCGCCGGCCAGCGCCATGGTCGCGCCGGGGACCGCGCCGAGCGTGCCCTCGATGAGCTTCTCGGAGGTGCTCCGGGGCCGGGTGACGGTGGTCAGCAGTCCGGTGCACGCGGTCAGCCGGGCCGCGGGGTCGGACAGGGTCACCGGCGCGGGGACCCGAACGTTGGCGAACGCGTTGCCGAGGAACTCGCCGCAGTCCTCGGGGCGTTCGTCGACCGGCACCGACAGCCACACCTGCCTCCCGTCGGGATCCCGGTCACCGGCGGAGGCCGCGAGGCAGGAGCGCAGGACTCCGGAGACCGTCGCCAGGAACACCTCGTTGGTGGTCGCCGTCCGGGCGTCGACGGCTTCCCGCGCGGCCCGCAGGACATCGGCGCGCAGCGGCACCACGGTGTAGGCGGGCTCCCGGGGGCCCTGGTGCGGCAGGGGCACGGCACGTCCCGCGGTGAGCAGTCCGGGCGGGTCGCCGGCCGTCGGGGCGGGGCGGGCCGTCCGGCGCCGGGGGCCGGGCACGGCCAGGGAGGCGGCGCCGTCCAGCGGCCGGCCGTCGTCGAAGAGGGCGCGCAGCAGGGTCGTCAGGGAGCGGCCGTCGAGCAGGCTGTGGTGCATCCGGAAGAGAAGGGAGAACTCGCCCTCCGTCGCGCCCCGCAGGAGGTGCAGGCTCCAGGGCGGGCGGTCGGCCGGGAACGGGGTGTGGAACCAGTGGCGCACCGCGTCCCGCAGGGTGCTGTCCGCGCTGTCGACCTGTCGCGCGAGGTCGTGGCCGTCGCCGTGCGCCCAGCGGTGCCGGCCGGCCAACCAGGCCAGGCCGGTGCGGGGGCCGCCGGGGGCGACGAGGGTCTGGGTGAGCCTGGGCAGCGCCTTCCAGCGCTCGTCCACCAGGGCCCGCAGTTCCTCGAGCGCGGGCGGGTCGCCGGTGAAGTCCAGGGCGATCCCGGCGTTGGGCGGGCCGAACGGCCAGCGGGCCATCCCCTCTTCCAGCAACGGAAGATGCGATCCGGGCATGAGACTGCTCCTGTCGTGGGCCTGCTGGAGGACGACGTCCTGTACCCCCAACGGCCGATCGCACCGGCAGTCACGTCCAGGAGCCCCCGCGGGTGTCAACGCACGGCCGTAGAGGCTCCCTGATGGGGTGACACTGCCGCAGGTTTACGGTTCCGAACGGTGTCGGAGCGCCTTTAATCGGGACTCCGCGTCCACGCTCGGACGCCCCCGCCATCAGTCCCCCGGCCCCGGCTCCGCGCCGGACAGGAGTTGCGTGTCGTGCCTGGTACTCATCCGAATCCCGCGCACAGTCCCGCGCACCGCCCCGCCCACCGCCCCGCCCACCGCCCCGCGCGCAATCCCGCGCACATCGCCGTGTTCAACGTTCCGATGCACGGGCACGTGAATCCGACGCTGGGCGTCGTCGAGGAACTCGTACGGCGGGGTCACCGGGTCACCTACGCCGTCCCCGAAGCCTTCGTGCACCAGGTGAAGGCGGCCGGCGCGGAGCCCGTGCTCTACCCGGACACGGGGGACGACTCGGAGGCGCCCGAGGAGATGGGCGAGGGGTTCGCCCGGGTCGTCCAGGGGGCGCTGGCCGCGCTGCCCGCCCTGAGCAGGGCGTACGGCAAGGACCGTCCGGACCTGGTGCTGTGCGACGTCTACGCCTTCGCGGGGCTGCTGCTGGCGGCGCGCTGGGAGGTGCCGATCGTCGTGGCGTCGCCCACGCATCTCGCCTACGACGGCATCGTCCCCGAGTTCTTCGACGTGCCCGGGCTGCCGCAGATCCCGGGCTTCGGGGAGCTGGTGGCGGCCTTCGCGGACCACGGGGTCGACAGCGCGCGGATCCATGAGCTGGTGGCGCCGCAGCACGCCGTCGCGTTCTTCCCGCGCTCCTTCCAGCGCCGGGCGGACACCGTCGCGGCACAGCGCGTCGCGTATGTCGGGCCGGTGCTGGGGGACCGCTCCTACCAGGGGTCCTGGCAGCCCGTGCGCCCGGATCTGCCGGTCCTGCTGGTGTCGCTGGGCTCGCAGTTCACCCGGCGGCCGGAGTTCTACCGGTCCTGTGTGCAGGCCTTCGCGGAGCTGCCCTGGCAGGTGGTGATGTCCGTCGGCCACGCGGTCGCGCGGGACGAGCTGGGGCCGCTCCCCGACACCGTCGAGGTGCATGCACACGTGCCCCAACTGGCGGTGCTCGCCCACGCGGACGCGTTCGTCACCCACGCCGGCATGGGCGGCACGATGGAGGCGCTGCACTACGGCGTCCCGATGGTGGCGGTCCCGCAGATGGCCGAGCAGCGGGTCAACGCGGCGCAGATCGAACGGCTGCGGCTCGGTGTCCGGCTGCCGCGCGAGACGCTCACGCCCGAAGCGCTGCGCGAGGCCGTGCTGCGGGTGTCGTCCGACCGGGACATCCGCGCGGGCGTGTCCGCCGTGCGCGGCGAGATCGCGCAGGCGGGAGGGGCGGGCGCGGCGGCCGACCTGATCGAGCAGGCCCTCTAGGGCTCGCCACGGACACGACCCGGCCCCGCAGTCCCCATTGCCCCCGCCGCCCCGCCGCCCCCGCGGCACATCCGAGGAGTGACCGTCTTGACCCAGGCCCTGGCGACCGACATCCGCCGCACGAGCACCGGGCGCACGCCCCATGACCGGCCGGAGAGCCGACCGCACCTCTATCTGCGCCAGGTACGCATGAGCGACCTGGACGCCATGAACCATGTGAACAACGTCCGGCTGCTGGAGATGATCCAGGACGCCCACTTCGACATGTTCTATCTGCGCCCGGGCCTTCCCGGGCAGCAGATCCGCCCCCGGTTCGTCTACGCCCGCCACGAGCTCGACTACACGCAGCCGCTCGCCGTGCAGCCCGAGCCCGTCACCATCACGACCACCATCGGCGACGTGCGCCGCTCGTCCTTCCGGGTCACCAGCCGCGTCACCCTCGACGCCCAGGTGTTCTGCACCTGTGTGAGCACGGCCGTCGCCTACGATCCGGACGCCCGGTGCTCACGCCGGCTGGAGGAGGCGGAGCGCGCGCTGGCGGCGCGCCACGCCACTCCCGAGCCGACAGGACGCTGAGGCGGCGTCAGTCCTCGATCCGCACCGGCCGCTCCACGCTCACCTGGTCGATGTCCGTCACCCGCACGGTCACCTTCATCTGCCACTCGCCGGGCATGGGCAGGTTGACCGCGTCGGAGGCGAAGTAGCCGCCCCGGTTGGTGACCTTGGCGTCGAGGGGGCCTACGTCCTGTGCCGGGAGGCTGAAGGAGACGCGCAGTTCGGGGATGCTGACGAAACCGCCGTCGGCGCCGTAGACCACGGCTTGCAGGCTGTTGTCGCCGACCCGGCCCGGGTCGAGGGTGACCTGCACCTTGCCGCTGTAGCTGCCGGCCCTGCCGCCGGGGGCGGGGATGGTGAAGGGGACGTCGGTCACGGAGGCCACCGGCAGCCCGGCGGACTCCTCCGCCGTCGCCGCCTCGGCCGCCGCCCTGCCGGGCAGGGTGCTCGTCAGCACGGTCGTCAGGACGAGCACGACGACCGAGACGACGACCTCGACCAGCACGGAACGGCGCAGCGCGCGGCGTCGGGCGTCCTCGGCGGGGGTGAGCGCGGGCGAGGCCGCGGCCTTCCCGGCCGTCGGCCGCGCGGAAGACGGCTCGCCCGACGGCTTCTCCGATGACGGCTTCTCCGATGACGACTTCTCGGGTGACTTGTCGGGAGACTTCTCGGCGACCGAAGTGCTCGCCGAGCCGCCCACCGAGGCGCCCACCGAGTCGCCCGCCGAGTCGCCCGCCGAACCGCTCGCCAGCGCGCTCACCGGCTCCGGGACGCGCATGTCCTGCTCCGCGGCCGTCTCGGTCGTCTCGGCCTTCGCGGCCGTCTCGGTCGTCGCGGGCCTCTCGATCGCCTCAGCCGTCACGTTCCTCGCCGTCCTTTCCGTTGTCACCGTCCGCCGGGACCACGCGCCCGCAAGCAGCAGCAGCGTCACCGCGGCCAGCTTGGCGAGCAGGACCCGGCCGTATGTGGTGTCCGTGAGCGCGGACGCGGAGCCGAGGCCGCGCCAGGACTGGTAGACGCCCGTCACCACCAGGACGGTCACCGACCAGCCCGCCAGTCGGGAGAAGCGGCGGACCACGCGGGACGGGAGGGACGCGCGGTACATCAGGGTGAGCAGGGCCGCCAGGCCGCCCAGCCAGGCCGCCATCGCGAGCAGATGCAGCACCGAGGACGTCATCGCCGCCGGCACCTGGATGCCGGCCGACGCGTGCTCGGCGGACGCCCAGGTCAGGGTCAGGCCCACCGCCAGCGCGGCGCCGGTCAGGAGGGTCGCGCGGGACGGCCGCTCCCGCCGCTCGACCGGCCCCCGCTGCCGCAGGAGGAGGACCGCGACCGCCGCCAGCAGCGCGAGGCGCGCCAGCAGGGCGAGGCCCGGGCGGGTGCCCAGGGTGCGGGTCAGCGCCGTGGGGTCGAGGGCGTCGGCCGGGCCGGTGCCGGTCTCGTAGGGGGCGCGGAGCAGCAGCAGGAACACCGTCGAGCCGGCGAGCGCCCACCAGCCGGCCTTCAGCAGCCTGCGCAGCGGCCGGACGTCCGGCGGTCCGCAGACGGCGATGAAGACGGCCGTGCCGATGAGCAGGGCCGCGGCGATGTACGCCACATAGCGGCCGATGTTGAACAGGCCGCTGGTGGCGGGGTTCTCCACGGAGGTGTCGGGCAGCGTCGGCGGGGTCGCGGACGCTTCGCCCACGGAGAAGGTGAAGGCGCCGGCGATGGGGTGGCTGTCCTCCGACACGAC
Organism: Streptomyces sp. NPDC001858; assembly: GCF_053594615.1. Classification (NCBI taxonomy): domain Bacteria; kingdom Bacillati; phylum Actinomycetota; class Actinomycetes; order Kitasatosporales; family Streptomycetaceae; genus Streptomyces; species Streptomyces sp. NPDC001858. Next base: position 41,218 of record NZ_JBSFEV010000031.1, on the reverse strand, counting down.
CCGCCAGGCGACGGTGAAGGTGCCGGTGGCGAGCTTGCCGGGGAGGGTGACGCTCGCGGTGTCGGCGCGGCCGTCCGCGTGCCCGGCCTTGCCCGTCTTCACCCGCTGGTTGTCGGGGTCGAAGACGCGGAAGGAGTCGTCGAGCAGGCCTACCGACTCGGTGAAGGTGAGGGTGATGGAGTCGGGTGCGGTCTTGACGATGCTTCCGTCGGCGGGGTCGGAGCTGCGGAGGGCCGCGTGCGCCGAGGCCGGTCCGCCGCCGAGGAGGAGCAGGACCAGCACGGTGCCCAGCAGCACCAGCCCTTGAAGTCGTCGCCGCCGGCCGCCGGGTCGACCGGATCCCCGACCGACGTGGCGCTCACCGCCGGTCGCGCCGCCGCTGTGCCGCTCACTGCCGTGTCGTCCGTCATCGCGCCCTTCGCCCACGTCACCGCTCCGTCTTGCCTGAGACTCGAGACTGCCGTGCTCGGAGATACGTACGCATGCATCGGGCATCCGGTTCACCAGGTCGGCCGGGCGGACACCCCGCCGTCCACCACCAGGTCGTGCCCGGTGATCCAGGACGCGAGCGGCGAGGCGAGGAAGACGCAGGCGTCGCCGACGTCCTCCGGGCGGCCGAGTCGGCCCACGGCGGCCGCCGCCCGCCAGCGCCGTACGCCCTCGGGCCAGGCCTCGGCCAGGCCCTCCCGGTCGATGAGACCGGGCGAGACCGTGTTGACGCGGATGCCGAACGGCCCGTACTCCTGTGCCGCCGCCCGCGCGTGCAGCACGACGGCGGCCTTGGCGGCGGCGTAGTGGGCGTGGCCCGGCGCCGGGCCGCCCGCCTCGACGCAGGCGATGTGGGTGATGGTCCCGCCGTGCTCCCGCATCGCCTGCGCCGCCGCCTGGGTGCAGGCGAACACGCTGGTCAGGTTGGTGTCCACGACCGCCCGCCAGTCCGCCGCGGTCATCTGGGGCAGCGGCTGGACCGGCTGGACGCCCGCGTTGTTGACCAGGGCGTCGAGCCGTCCGCCGCCCCATTCGGCGGCCTGCGTCACCACGCTGCGGCAGTCGTCCTCGACGGTGAGGTCCGCGCCCGGCAGGACGACGGCCCGCTCGCCGATCTCCCGCGCGAGCGCCCGGGCCGCCGCCTCGCCCGTGCGGCAGTGCAGCGCCACCGCCGCGCCCTCCTGGGCGAACCGCAGCGCGATGCCGCGGCCGATGCCGCCGCTCGCCCCCGTGATCAGGGCCACCCGGCCCGCCAGCAACGTCATGGACGGCACAGTTCCCTGATCAGGGGCGCCCGGTCCGGGTAACGCGCCGTGAGCCGGGCCGCGTCCCCGTGTTCGTAGTCCGCGTAGGTGAAGCCGGGGGCCATCGTGCAGCCGAGGAAGCTCCAGGCGGCCCCGGCGGCCACCCGCGCGCCCATCCAGGTGCGGGCGGGCACGGTGAGCTGCGGCTGGTGTCCGCCGAGGACGTCCGGGCCGAGCACCGCCGTGCGGGAGGTGCCGTCGGGGGAGAGGAGGAGCAGCTCCAGCGGGTCGCCGAGGTAGAAGTGCCAGACCTCGTCGGTGGGCAGGCGGTGCAGGGCCGAGTGGTCGCCGGCGGTGAGCAGCGCGACGATCGCGGAGCCGGCGGGGCGGCCGTCCGGTCCCTCGGGCCCCGCCCAGGTGCGGCGGAACAGACCGCCCTCTCGCGGTAGCGGCTCCAGCTTGTAGTGCGCGACGAGGTCTTCGGGGGTGAGCGGTGAGGTCACCCGGGGAACGCTACCTCCCGACGCAGGAAGGCCAGTTGCGCCTTCTTCTCCGGCAGGTGCACGTCCGGCAGGACGATCTCCGGCAGGGTGACGGCCGGCCCCTCCTCGAAGCCCTGCCGCAGGAAGCGGGCGATCGCCCTCTCGTTGCCGACATCGGGGTCCACCACGACCCGGCGTCGGTCCAGGCCGACGAGCACGTACGCGGCGAACTCGCCCATCAGCGCCGCCGACCAGCCGGGCCGGATGCCGTGTTCGCCGGTCGGCGCGATGAGCAGGTGGATGCCGATGTCTCCGGGCTCGACCCGGTAGACCTCGCCGACCCGGTCCGCGTCCGGCTCGTAGGTCTGGAGCAGGGCGACCGGGACGCCGTCCAGCTCGGCCAGGAAGGCGTGATGGGTGTCGAGGCCGGCCAGGTGGGCGTAGATCTCGGCGACCTGGTCCCGCGTCAGACCGTTCATGCCCCAGAACACGGCCCGCTCCTCGCTCACCCAGGAGTGGACGACGTCCGCGTCGGCCTCGGCGTCCAGGGGTCGCAGGCGGACGGTGCCGAACCCGTCGACCCGCCCTTCGTGGACATACCCGACATGACGGTCAGACATCGCTCTCCTTCGTCAGCTGCGCCCAGTCGGTGACGACCGGGGCCAGTTCGCCCTTGAGCCACAGGGGCAGCTGGTCCTGGTGGTGGGGGTGGTCCGGGACGCCCGACGCGCCGTACGGGACGACCCACAGGCTGTCCTCGCGGCGGGCCAGGTCCCACACGTAACGGGCGGCCGGTCCGCGGGCGGCGAGGTCGGTCCAGCCGGGCACGGCCGAGGTGCAGAGCACGCAGTCGTGATCGCCGGCGAGGGCCGGGGGCTTGTCCTCGAGGTCGGGAAGCGCCCGCCAGGCGGCGAGGCGGTGGGTGTCGCCCCAGGGGGCGGCCGGCTGCCCGGCGACCTCCTCCAGGGCCTCCCGCACGAGGGCCGGCCGGTCGATCCCGTACAGCTCCTCGGCGCGCAGGAGGTGTTGCAGGGCGAAACCGATGCGCGGGACGAGGGCGAGCCAGGGGAGGAAGACCTCCGGGTAGGCGGGCGGGCCGGTGAGGCCCGCGAAGGCCGGCTGCGCGGCGAGGCGGCGGACCAACGCGCTGCGCAGGGCCGCGAACCCGGCCGCCGCCTCGCTGTCGGCCTCCATCCGGCGGTTCCAGCGCAGCAGGCGGTCGCGGAGTTCGGCGGCCGGGCCGGTCAGTGCGTCCAGGGCCGCGATCTGTTCCAACAGGGGTGCCGCGGAGGCCAGATACGTGTCCGTGTGGATCGCCGGCATGTCGGCGGCGGACCACCGCCGGCGTTCCGCGAGCAGCTCCCGGATCCGGTCGGCGCGGTGCGGCGCGGCGAACTCGACGCCCAACTCCGTCGCCGGGCCGCGCTGGTTGGCCATCACGGCGACGCCGTCGGCCAGTCCCGTGTGGGGCATCTCGTGCCAGCCGGTCCACTCGTGGCCGGGTTCCCAGGCGGCGACCAGCCGGGTGCCGTTGGCCTCGGCGCGCAGCGGCACCCGGCCGGCGACCCGGTGCAGCAGCCCGCCCGAGGTGTCGGCGGCCTGCACGACGTTGACCGGCTCGGCCCAGCGGTCGAAGGCGCGGTCCACGTCGGCGACCCGGCGGGCCCGCAACAACGGGAGGAGCGCGGAGAAGCCCAGGTCGGCGGTGACGCGGGGCGGGTAGCGCAGGCTCAGCGCGAGCGGGGAGCCGTCGTCGAGGCCCTCGGGTCCCCCGGCGATCACCGGTCCGCGCTCGGTCTCCAGGACCTCGACCTCGACGGTCTCCTCCCCCGCCACGCGCACGAGTTCGGTGTGCCGGGCGACGCGCCGCCAGACGCCGTCCGGGCCCAGGGCCTCGACGCCCGCGCCGGTGCGGCGCAGCCGTTCGCGGTAGAGGTCCTGGTAGTCGGCCATGGCGTTGGTGATGGCCCAGGCGACGGTGCCGGTGTGGCCGAAGTGCGCGATGCCGGGGACTCCGGGGACGGCGAGGCCGACGACGTCGAACTCGTCACAGGCGAGGCGGATCTGCTGGTAGACGCCGGGGTCCTCGATGAAGCGGTGCGGGTCGCCGGCGATGACGGCCTGTCCGGTGACCGTGCGGTCGCCGCCGACCAGCCAGCCGTTGCTGCCGGAGGTGCCGGGTCCGTCGGTGGCGAACAGTCCGATCGCCTCGGGGCCGAGGTGCCGGGCGGCCTCCTCGCGCCACAGCTTGGCGGGGAACCCGGCGAACAGGATGTGCGTGGCCAGCCAGACGGCGAGCGGGGTCCAGGGCTCCCAGCGGCCGGGGGCGAGGCCGACCCGGGCGAACTCGGGGGCGGTCGCGACGGCTGCGCCGGCGGTCAGCCCCTCGTTGACGCCGTCGACGTAGGCCCGAAGCCAGTCGGCCGTCTCCGGGTCCTGTCGCACCAGCTGGTCGAAGCAGCGTCTCGCCGTGTCGTCGAGGCGGGCGCGGCGCACGAATCTGTCCCAGGAGAGGGCCTCGGGGCCGAGGAAGGCGGCCGAGGTGCCCCGCGCGCGGTGCCGTTCGACCTCCAGCTGCCAGGCGCGGTCGCGGGCGGTGACCAGCCCCTGGAGGCGGGCGAGCGCGTGGGCGCTGTCGGCGCGCAGATGTGGGACGCCCCAGGCGTCACGGTAGATCTTGGCAGTCACCTGTGGCCCCGCTTTTCTTTAGGTTAGGCTTGCCTAAGTTGGTCGTCCCGGAATCGTACGCGAGGGGTGAAGACGTCATGGCGCAGGGGCGGGGCTGGGAGGGCGCGGTCCTCACATTGATGCGCGCGAAAGACTTCACCCTCACCGTCACGGGGGTGGAGGAGGTCACCGGGCACTACCGCCGACTGCACCTCTCGGACGGCGGACTGCTCGCCGCCACCGGCGTCCACCCGACGATATGGGTCCGGCTCTGGTTCGAGAACGCCGGCCGGCCGCACCAGCGGGCCTACACCCTGGTCGCCCCCGACCCGGCACCAGACGGTCGCCGGTGCGCCGCCGAGCGCGCCCGCGTCGAGGCCGGGTCGCCGACCACGAGGAATACGGCGCGTGCCCCGGCAGGACTCCGGCGCCCACCTCGTCGAACGGGTGAAGGCCGAGCTGCCCGAGCTGCTGCGGTCCACCCCCGACCCGTACGTCTGGATCGCCTGCGACACCCGCACCACCCGGACGCTGTCGGCGTACGTCCGCAAGGAACTCGGCGTACCGAAGGACCGGCTGCACGCACTGGGGTACTGGCGCGCGAGCTGAGCGCTCCGCTGGGGGTGCCGCGATGTGCCGAGCTGTGCAGTCGTTCCGCTGCGGCGCCATCGTGGCTGGTCGCGCAGTTCCCCGCGCCCCTTCGGGGCGCAGGCGGGATCATCTACGCATGGACGTCACCCTTCACCTCTCCCAGGACCCCGAGGCCGACGAGCTCCTCGGGCGGTCCCCGCTCGCCGCGCTGGTCGGGATGCTGCTGGACCAGCAGGTTCCGATGGAGTGGGCGTTCAAGGGCCCCCGGACCATCGCCGACCGGCTCGGCGCCGACGACCTGGACGCGCACGACATCGCCGCCCAGGACCCGGAGGCCTTCGTCGCGCTGCTCTCCGACAAGCCCGCCGTGCACCGCTACCCCGGCTCCATGGCCAAGCGCATCCAACAGCTCTGCCAGTACCTCGTCGAGCACTACGACGGTGACGCCGGGGCCGTCTGGAAGGACGCCGGCAGCGGCAAGGAGCTGCTGAAGCGGCTCGAGGAACTGCCCGGCTTCGGCAAGCAGAAGGCGCAGATCTTCCTCGCCCTGCTGGGCAAGCAGCTCGGCGTACGGCCCACGGGCTGGCGGGAGGCGGCCGGCGCGTACGGCGAGGCGAAGTCCTTCCGGTCCATCGCCGACATCACCGGCCCGGAATCGCTGGCGAAGGTCCGCGCGCACAAGCAGGAGATGAAGGCGGCGGCGAAGGCCGCCAAGACGGCAGAGAACTAGATCCGGCCCGGGGCGGCCGCCGTACGCCCCTCCCCCGTACAGGTGATTCTCCCGTCCGGCGTGCTGAACGCCGGGCGTGTCGCGGGGAGATCACCTCCCATGAGCACCGCACGCAGTCGCTCCCGCAGCCGCGCCTGGCTGCGGGTGCTCGCCGTGCTCCTCGCCCTGCTGACGCCGGGCCCGCCCGGCGAGCTCTCCGCGGCGCCGGTCGCCGCCGCCGAGATCACCGAGTACGACGTCCTCGACACGGCGCTGCGACCCGCCTCCGGCGCCCGCGCCCATCGTCCCGCCGCGCCCCTGCGCCCCGCGCCGCTCCCGGCCCCCGCGCCCGGCGTCCCCGCGGACCGGCCGCGCCCCGCGCCGCCGCGCACCCCGTACGCCCTGCACACCCTGCGCACCGTGGTCCTGCGCTGCTGACCGAGGCCGTCCCCCCAGGCCCGTCAGCACGCACGCAAGGACCAGAGGAACATGCGAGGGAAAGTGTCATGCCCGTAGACCCGTACGCCGTCCTGCGCGCCCTGTTGCGCGCGGAGGCCGCCCGCAGCGCACCCAAGCCGCCGGTGAAGGAGGAGCGTCCGCAGCAGCCCCGGGAGAATCGGGACCGCTGACCGATCGGCGGAGGCGGACTACCGCCTCCGCCGGGCCGTGCCGAAGAGCGAACGGGTGATCTCGCGGCCGATCTGCGTGCCGACGGACCGGGCCAGCGACTTGAACATGCCGCTGCCGACGACCTGCTCGACCACGGAGGGCTCCGCCTTGGGTTCCCTGGGCTCCCTGGGCTCCTTGGCCGTGGCCCCTTTGGCTCCCTTGGTCTCCTTCGGCTCCGGACGGGCGGCCTCGCTCGCTTCCCGGGCCGCCAGTTTCTCGAACGCCGATTCTCTGTCCACAGCCTGTGCATACCGCTCGTGGAGCGGGGACGCCCGCACCGCCCGGTCGAGCTCCGGGCCGTCCACCGGGCCCATCAGCGACTCGGGAGCGCGCAGCCGGGTCGCGGCGACCGGGGTCGGTGCCCCCTTCTCGCTGAGGACGGTGACGACGGCCTCCCCGGTGCCGAGCCCGGTGAGCAGCTCCTCCAGGTCGTAGGCGGAGTCGGGAAACGTCTTCACCGTGGCTTTGAGGGCCTTCTGGTCGTCCGGGGTGAAGGCCCGCAGCGCGTGCTGGACCCGGTTGCCGAGCTGGGCGAGGACGTCGCCGGGTACATCCTTCGGGGTCTGCGTGACGAAGAACACGCCGACCCCTTTCGAGCGAATCAGCCGGACGGTCTGCGTGATGGAGTCGAGGAACGCCTTGGACGCGTCGCTGAAGAGCAGATGCGCCTCGTCGAAGAAGAAGACGAGCCCCGGCTTGTCCGCGTCGCCGACCTCCGGGAGGTCGTGGAAAAGGTCGGCCAGCAGCCACATCAGGAACGTCGAGAAGAGCTGCGGCTTGTCCTGGACGGCGGGCAGTTCGAGCACCGAGACGATCCCGCGGCCGTCGGCCGCCGTGCGCAGGAGGTCGGCCGTGTCGAACTCCGGCTCGCCGAAGAAGCTCGCCATGCCCTGGGCCTCGAACGCGGTGAGGGAGCGCAGGATCACCCCGGCGGTGGCCGTCGACAGCCCGCCGATGCTCTTCAGCTCCGCCTTGCCCTCGTCGGAGGTGAGGAAAGCGACGACGGACCTCAGGTCCTTGAGGTCGACCAGCTCCAGGCCCTTGGTGTCCGCGTAGTGGAAGACCAGGCCGAGGGACTGTTCCTGGGTCCGGTTGAGCTGGAGCACCTTGGCGAGGAGCACGGGGCCGAAGCTGGTGATCGTGGCCCGCAGCGGAATGCCGTGACCGAGGCCGCCGAGCGCGTAGAACTCGGCCGGGAAGCCCGTCGCCGTCCATTTCTGGCCGACTTCCGCGGCCCGTCCCCGGACCCTGTCGTTCGCCGCCCCGGGAGCCGACACCCCGGACAGATCGCCCTTGACGTCCGCGAGGAAGACCGGGACGCCCTGCGCCGAGAGCTGCTCGGCGATCAGCTGGAGCGTCTTGGTCTTTCCGGTGCCGGTCGCGCCCGCGACCAGGCCGTGCCTGTTCAGCATGGGGAGGGGGATGCGGACCGGGGCGTCGGGCAGGCACGCGCCGTCCCACAAGAGCGCGCCCAGGTCGAGGGCGGGGCCGGTGAAGGCGTACCCGGCGGCGATGTCCGCGGCGCCCGTCGACTCGCTCATCGGCAGCCCCTCATTCCGTTTTACCCCCGTTCATCACGTCTTTTCCAGCGTCGCACTCCGTCTCCATGGCTGCGCCCGGAACGTCAGGACCGGTAGGCTTTCCGTGTGATCTTCAAGCGCATCGGAAACGGCCGGCCGTACCCCGACCACGGCCGGGAAAGCACCCGGCAGTGGGCGGACGTCGCGCCGCGCCCGGTCCGCCTCGATCAGCTGGTGACCACCAAGCAGCAGCTCGACCTGGAAACCCTGCTCGCGGAGGACTCCACGTTCTACGGCGACCTCTTCGCGCACGTCGTGAAGTGGCAGGGCGACCTGTATCTGGAGGACGGGCTGCACCGCGCGGTGCGGGCGGCGCTCCAGCAGCGACAGGTGCTGCACGCGCGTGTGCTCGAGCTGGACTGAGCTCGGTAGCGAGCCTGTCGCAAGCCGGTCGCGCGAGCCGGTCGCAAGCCCGTAGCGAGGCCTGCCGCGAGCCGGTCGCAAGCCCGTCGAAGGCCCCTGATGAACCCCGGGGTTGACCCGTTCGGGTTCTTTCTCGTGCCCGCATGCGGTGTCGGATGATCCTTTATTAGTCACGGCCGCCCGGGCGCACTACGCTGCGCCCATGAGCATGCTGACTCCCCCCGGCATGGGCGGCAAATACCGGATCACGGGGGACAAATACCCCCGCATGCGCCCCCACCGACGACGCGGCAGGCTGGCCGTCGTGGTCGTCGGCTGCGGTGCTGTGCTCGGCGTGGCCGGCTCGGGCACTCTGCAGCTCATCGACGTCTTCACGGGCGGCGGCGGGACGGCCTCGGCGGCCGGCGCCTCCTGCGTGAAGAACTCGACGAAGGCAGGCGCCGCACCCTCCGCTTCCGCCTCCGCTGCCGCGGGCGCCGCCTCGGCCACGGGCGCGGTGCCCAAGCCCGCCCAGATCACCGTGAACGTCTTCAACGCCACGACCCGCAGCGGTCTCGCCAAGACCACCGCGGACGAGCTGAAGAAACGCGGCTTCAAGATCGGCGAGGTGGGCAACGCGAGCAAGCAGTACGACAAGAAGGTCACCGGCACCGGGATACTGCTCGGCCCCGCGGCCTCGCTGAACAGCTCGCTGCCGGTCCTCGCCACGCAGCTCGGCACCGCCGAGCGCCGCACCGACGCCGCCCGCACGGGCACGGCCGTCGACCTGATCATCGGCAACGGCTTCAAGAGCCTGACCCCGCAGGTGGCCGCGGCCAAGGCCCTGACGGCCCTGTCCGAACCTCAGCCGACGGCGTCCACGAAGCGAAGCTGCTGAGCGCTCCACTGTCAGTGCCGCGATGTGCCGTCGTTTGGCTGCGGCGCCGTCGTGGCTGGTCGCGCAGTTCCCCGCGCCCCTAAAGGGGCGCGCCGCCTGCGCGACGGTTACTCGGCTGCGCCGTACAGGCGGTCGCCCGCGTCTCCGAGGCCCGGGACGATGTAGCCGTGCTCGTTCAGATGGTCGTCGACGGCCGCCGTGACGACCGTGACCGGGGTGCCCGCGAGCTCGCGCTCCATGATCTGTACGCCCTCGGGGGCGGCGAGCAGCACCACGGCCGTGACGTCGTCGGCGCCGCGCCGGATCAGCTCGCGGATCGCGGCGACCAGCGTGCCGCCGGTGGCCAGCATCGGGTCCAGGACGTACACCTGGCGGCCGGAGAGGTCCTCCGGCATGCGCGTGGCGTACGTGGACGCCTCCAGCGTCTCCTCGTTGCGGATCATGCCCAGGAAGCCCACCTCGGCGGTCGGCAGCAGCCGCATCATGCCGTCCAGCATGCCGAGGCCCGCGCGCAGGATCGGCACGACCAGCGGGCGCGGGTAGGACAGCTTCACGCCGGTGGTCGAGGCGACCGGCGTCTTGATGTCGACCTGCTCGGTGCGCACGTCACGCGTGGCCTCGTAGGCGAGCAGGGTGACCAGCTCGTCGGCCAGCCGGCGGAAGGTCGCGGAGTCCGTGCGCTGGTCGCGCAGCGTGGTGAGCTTGTGGGCGACCAGGGGGTGGTCGACGACGTGGAGACGCATGGCCACAACAGTAACCGGGCCGCACCCGCCCCGCCGTCCCCCGGGCCTGCTCCGTTCGCTCGCATCAAACCGCCCGTCGGAGGGAAAGTGGGGGAAAGGTGTGCAGAGGGACCGGGGTGCCCGGGGTGATGTGCTGATGTCCGACCTGTCCGACGACGAAGGGCCGCGAGGGGCGGAGCCCGCCGGGACCGACGCCGAGCGCCGTCGGCGCCGCGCCCGGTTCCTGCGCGAGCCGGCCGAGGCCCGCGCACTGCGCGACCGGGTCTCGCCGCGCCGCGCGAAGACCGCTCGCCTGCGCCACGCGATGCGCATGCGCGCCTTCCGCTGGTGACCGCGGCCGTACGGGACTTTGGGGCATACGGGGAAGATCGCCACCATCCCGGGTGTCGCAGGGGGTGGGCGTGCGTGGGCGCACGGGAAAGCCGCGTACGATCCGCTCGTGGCCGCAACGAGTGTGCTGGTGAGTCGCGCACGGACGTCACCAAGGACGTGCGATCAAAACCACCGGACACAGGGAGCCGAAGACGTCCCCTGAACGCCTTGTTTCTGCCACGATTCCGAGTGGGTGGGGCTCGGAGCCTGAGCTCTCTCTCCGCCCGTAACCTCCGCCGGGGGGACCCCCAACCGGCACGCCTATGACCAGTGGGAGAGTCACGGTGTACTTCGCCGCACTGCTCGCGCGCACCGAAGACGGGTGGGAAGCGAGCGACACAGAGCTCGACGATGTGGAGACCCTGTCGGATCTGGCCGACCTGGCCCGGGAAGCCTCTCCCGACGACGACACGGTGCTCGTGCTGATCGAGCAGGAGGACTCCTGGTTCGGAGTCGTCCGTATCGACGGCGAGGAGGACCCTCGCATCTTCGTCTCCGACGCCGCAGCCGCCGCCCGCAGCTCGTACGGCGAGATCCTGCTCACCGACGAACTGCTCGGAAGGGATCCGGGTGACGACGACGACCTGGACGCCCTCGACCTCGACGGCACCGAGGACGGTGAGAACGACAACGACAACGACGATGAGGACTCCGGTGGCGCCGAGGCCGCCGGCTCCGCCGAAGCCGTGCCGCACGGTCCGGTCGGCGACGCCCGCATCCTCGACGACCTCGGCGTCGGCGAGAAGGAACTGAGGTCGCTGTCCGAGGACGCCGTCACCGAGATCGCCGAGGCCCTGGGCGCCTCGGAGGTCCTGGAGACCGTCCGCTGACCGCACCCGACCGGGGTCGGACGCCCGACCCCGTCCGTGACCGCTGGCGGGCCGCGATGCGGCTCGCCCTGGAAGAGGCCAGGCTGGCCGGTGACGGCGGAGACGTCCCGGTCGGCGCCGTCGTGCTGGGTCCGGACGGCACGACGGTCCTCGCGGCCGGCCACAACGAACGTGAGGCCGGCGGCGATCCGACCGCCCACGCGGAGGTGCTCGCCGTCCGGCGGGCGGCCGCCGCGCTCGGCAAGTGGCGGCTGTCCGGCTGCACGCTGGTGGTGACCCTCGAACCCTGCACGATGTGCGCGGGCGCCCTCGTGCAGTCCCGGGTGGACCGGGTCGTCTACGGCGCCCGTGACGACAAGGCGGGCGCGGTCGGCTCCCTGTGGGACGTCGTCCGCGACCGGCGGCTCAACCACCGCCCGGAGGTCGTCGAGGGCGTCCTCGCGGAGAGCTGCGCGGAGCTCCTCACGGAGTTCTTCCGCGACCGCTGAGCCCTCGCCCGACCTCCTCCGAATACCGATTTCAAACCGGGGCTCACCGTGCTGTAAGGTCTCTCTCGGTAGCGTGTCCGAGCGGCCGAAGGAGCTCGCCTCGAAAGCGAGTGTGGCGCAAGTCACCGAGGGTTCAAATCCCTCCGCTACCGCGCTTGAGCGAAGGGCTCGACCCCAGGGGTCGGGCCCTTCGCCGTGTTCGGTATCGGCTTCTTGCCCAGGTACAGCCAGACGAGGCCGCCGACGACCGGGGCGTGCAGCAGGAAGAGCAGCCACAGCAGCTTCGGCAGGTACCGGACGCGCTCGGCGGGGGTGCGGGCGCAGTCGACGAGCGCCGACAGGACCAGCAAAGCGGCGAGCAGCATCAGAGCGGCGAGCGGCAGGTCCATCAGTCCCAGCATTCTTCTTCCCTCTCGTTCGGTCCCTTCGCGCCCCGCGTCCTTCGCGTCGGGTGCGCTCTCCCCCCTCATCGGACGAGGGGCCCCGATCGGTTCACGCCTCGGTTCACGCTTCGGCTCGCGTGTCGCTCAGGAACTCGCCGCACGCGCTCAAAAAGCGGTGTGAAAAGCGCACTTACGGTTACACTCGCCGCCGTCAACAGGGGCCCGAGTGGGCGCTTACAGGGGAGGCCAGGTGGCGGTGAACGCCAAAAAGATCGCCGTCTACGTACTCGTGGTCTTCGTGCTCTACGTGATCATCACGGACCCGTCCAAGGCGGCGGACTACGTCCAGATAGGCTTCGAGGGCATATCGGACGCCGCCAAGGCCATCGGGGACTTCTTCACCTGGCTCGCCGACGGGGCGAAGTAGCACGTACGGGAGTGCCCATGATCCGCCACCTGGTCCTTTTCAAGCTCAACGACGGTGTCGAGCGCGACGATCCCCGGGTCGTGCGGGGCGAAGCGGCCTTCCGGGCCCTGGACGGGCAGATCGGCGAACTGCGGTTCTGGGAGCTGGGCTGGAACCTCAGCGACCGCCCCATCGCCTACGACTTCGCCATCAACTCGGCCGTCGAGGACGCGGACGCGCTGAAGCGGTACCTCGAGCACCCGGCCCATCAGGCGGGCGTCGCGCTGTGGCGGGAGTTCGCCACCTGGGTGGTCGCCGACTACGAGTTCTGAGCCGTCGGCACTTCGCCGGTACAGAGCCCTCCGCCGGAACGGCGGGGGGCTTTTGCGCGTCCGAACGGCGAGTAATTGCCCAACTTCTCCCTCAACACGGGGTTATGGGGTGCTTGCACACAGTGCACATGTCTTGTGATGCTATGACCGCTTTTGACGGATGAGTTGACCGATGTTGACCTGACGAAGAGGTGGCGTTGACCGTGTCGGCCAGTACTGCGCCGCCCCAGGAAGAGGCACCCCCGGCACCCGCGCCAGCACCCGCCCCGGACACCGTGCCGACGCCCGCCCCCGAAGCCGTCCTGACGCCCGAGCGGCGGCGCGGCGCCGACACCCGGGCGCTGACCCAGGTGCTGTTCGCCGAACTCAAGGAGCTGCAGCCGGGCACGCCGGAGCACAACCGGGTGCGCGGGGCGCTCATCGAGGCCAACCTCCCGCTCGTGCGCTACGCGGCCGCCCGCTTCCGCTCCCGCAACGAGCCGATGGAGGACGTCGTCCAGGTCGGCACCATCGGCCTCATCAACGCCATCGACCGCTTCGACCCGGACCGGGGCGTGCAGTTCCCGACGTTCGCCATGCCCACGGTCGTCGGCGAGATCAAGCGGTACTTCCGGGACAACGTCCGCACGGTCCACGTGCCGCGCCGGCTGCACGAGTTGTGGGTGCAGGTCAACGGCGCGACCGAGGACCTCACCACCGCCTTCGGCCGCACGCCGACGACGGCCGAGATCGCCGAGCGGCTGCGCATCGCCGAAGACGAGGTGCTCTCCTGCATCGAGGCGGGCCGCTCGTACCACGCCACCTCGCTGGAGGCGGCCCAGGAGGGCGACGGCCTGCCGGGCCTGCTGGACCGCCTCGGCTACGAGGACCCGGCCCTGGACGGCGTGGAGCACCGCGACCTCGTCCGCCACCTCCTGGTCCAGCTCCCGGAGCGCGAGCAGCGCATCCTCCTCCTGCGCTACTACAGCAATCTGACGCAGTCCCAGATCAGCGCGGAGCTCGGGGTGTCCCAGATGCACGTCTCCCGGCTGCTCGCGCGCAGCTTCCAGCGACTGCGCTCGGCCAACCGCATCGAAGCCTGATCCGGGGCCCGGACACGTAGCTCGATCGGGGATCGCAAGCACGAGCGAGTCATCACCGCTGGGAGCGAATCCGTCAACACGGCAATTCCCGGCCGATCTGGGCTGAAAAACCGTCACACCCCCTGTTTCCAGGGCTGTTTCGTCACTCACATGTCGACATGTCACTACAGCGTGTTGCCGACATGTGACATTCTGCCGGAAGCGCGTTTGCCGAGGCCTCGGCTCCGGTATTCAGGTGAAGGCTGACGTTCCTCAAGCAAGAGCGTTCGCCGCGACCGTCCCGCGACCCAAAGGGGGTGGCATGTCCGCAGACCAGGGCAGCTCGAAGGTGCTCACGCTCACGAAGAGCGAATCCGCGCCCGTCGTGCCTGTCGAGCCCGACGTGCTCGACGACGTCATGGCCCCCGAGGCCCCCGAAGCCCCGGCCCTCACGGCCACGGGGGCCATCGACACCCGCACCCTGTCCCGCTCCCTGTTCCTGCGACTGGCCACGCTCGCCGAGGACAGCCCCGAGCGCGTGTACGTCCGGGACACCCTCATCGAGCTCAACCTCCCGCTGGTGCGGTACGCGGCGGCCCGCTTCCGCTCGCGCAACGAGCCGATGGAGGACATCGTCCAGGTCGGCACCATCGGCCTGATCAAGGCGATCGACCGCTTCGACTGCGAACGGGGCGTGGAGTTCCCCACGTTCGCGATGCCGACGGTCGTGGGCGAGATCAAGCGCTTCTTCCGCGACACGTCGTGGTCGGTGCGCGTCCCGCGCCGCCTCCAGGAGCTGCGCCTGGCCCTCACCAAGGCCAGCGACGAGCTCTCCCAGAAGCTGGACCGCTCCCCGACGGTCGCCGAACTCGCCGCGGTGCTGGGCGTGTCCGAGGAGGACGTCGTCGACGGCCTCGCGGTCGGCAACGCCTACACGGCCTCCTCGCTGGACTCCCCGGCCCCGGAGGACGACGGCGGCGAGGGCTCCCTGGCCGACCGCCTCGGCTACGAGGACACGGCCCTGGAGGGCGTGGAGTACCGCGAGTCGCTGAAGCCGCTGCTGGCCAAGCTGCCGCCTCGGGAGCGCCGGATCATCATGCTGCGCTTCTTCGCCAACATGACCCAGTCCCAGATCGGCGAGGAGGTCGGCATCTCCCAGATGCACGTCTCCCGCCTCCTCACGCGGACCCTGGCCCAGCTGCGCGAGGGCCTGATCTCCGACTGACCTGCCTCAGGGCAGGGGACGGGGACTTCCTTCCTGACGGAGTGTCAGCCAGACTGTCGCGATGCGAAGTCCGACACGGGCACGTGGCGGCCGGGGCGCCTTATGGGGCGCGTCGGCGGCCGCCGTCGTGGTGGGAGCGGCGGGACTGCTGGCCGGCTGCGGTGGCGGCGGCCAGGGCGGCGACTACGTCGCCATCGGCGCGGCGGGCGACCCGGCGCCGCCGGGCACTCATACGGGCGGCTCTGCGGGCCCGACGGGCGGCGTGCGGCTCGTTCCGCTGGACGGCGGCTCCACGGACGGGAAACCCGACCCAGGGGCGACCGCGGAAAAAGAGGCGGGGGACGACGCCTCGCGCCGCACCGATCCCCGTTCCGGTTTGCCGCAGGCCTCGACCAGCGAGAGCGGCCAGGGCAGCGGAAGCGGCCAGGGCGACCACGGAGGCGGGGGCGGACCTGCGCCACCGAACTCCCCCGCGCCGACGCCCACGGCCCCGTCCCCGGCCCCCTCGGGCGGCGTGCCCGCCGGGCCGGCCGCCCTCTCCGTGAGCGAGCCGGTGCGTGCGGGCACGGATCAGCGGTGGTGCGAGGACGTGACCCTCGCCTTCCACAACTCCGGCGGCACGGCGGTGGGTTCCGGCACGGTCACCTTCGGGACGCACGTCGTCGACGCGCTCGGCATCGACTGGGCCACCCGTGAGTCGACGGCCCCGCTTCCGACGCCGATCGCCGCCGGTGCGCGCGGCGAGCGGACTTGGCGGGTGTGCGTCGACGTATGGCGCGTCCCGCTGGGCATGCATGTCGAGACGCGGGACGTCTCCGTGCGGTGGGAGTGAGGAGGACTTACCTAGGAGGGCTGCGTAGAACCGCGTACTTCGAGGACTGCCTACTTCAGCGCCAGCCAAGCGACCGCCGCGACGATCAGGACCGCGGCGACGACGCCGACGATCAGGCCGATGCGGGGGCCGGCCGGCGCGGGAGCCGGCTGGGCGGCCCGAGGGGCGCCCTCGTCGACGAACGCGCGGAACATCTGGGTGCTGCCGGCGGGGTCGTGATTGCCCTGGGGGCCCTGCGTGTTAGCCATGGGCCGAGACACTAGCGAAAACGGTGGGTGCGGCCCAAGTGGGGGTCGCCACAGCCTCCGCAGCCTCCGCGCGGTCGGCCCGTCCGGCCGAGCCGACCTGCACATTTACCCTCGCAATACTTGCCTTTGCCAACTTTTTGCGGCGCTTGCACCATTTTTATTTGCCTGCAGCAACCAACTGCTTCTATGGTTGCCCTAAGCAACGAAACAGGGAGATGCCGGGAGGCGTGATGGCCGCGCAGGCCCAGTACGAGGAACTGGCACGACAGCTCAGCGCCGTCGGCGCCGTCAAGCGGGACCTCGGGCGGAACCTGCCGCAGGACTGCTCCGCGGGCTCGGCCGCCGTACTGGCGCTGCTCGGCCGCCACGGGGACATGCGCATGAGCAACCTCTCCGAGCTGCTCGCCGTCGACATGTCGGTGACCAGCAGGCATGTCGCGCATCTCGCCGAGCGGGGCTGGCTGGAGCGCTCCCCGGACCCGGCGGACAAACGCTCCCGCATCCTGCGCATCACCCCGGCGGGCCACGTGATGCTCGCCGAGCTGTCCCGGCGCAGCGTCGAGCTGCTGGCGGAGCGGCTGGACGACTGGACGGACGCCGAGGTCGGCCTGCTCATCGGGCTGCTGACCCGGCTGCGCACCAGCTTCGGCGAGTGCCGGACGATCGCGCACCGACCGCCGCGCGAGCCCGCACCCGAGCCGGTGCCGCCGCCCGAGCCTCCGCCCCCTGTTCCCGTAAGCGAACGAACAGCGACCACCCGTACACCCGCGGAAGCAACGTAAGAGAAGGAAGCTCATGGCAACGACCACACCAGCCGGTGTGCGGGCACACGCGAAGCACGGCGGAGGGTCCCACGGCTCCGCCGAGGCCGCTCCGATGACCCACCGGCAGATCATGGAGGCGCTCTCCGGGCTGCTGCTCGGGATGTTCGTGGCGATCCTGTCGTCCACGATCGTCTCGAACGCCCTTCCGGAGATCATCGGCGACCTCGGCGGCGGACAGTCCGCCTACACCTGGGTCGTGACCGCCACCCTGCTGGCGATGACGGCGACCACCCCGCTCTGGGGCAAGCTCGCCGACCTCTACGACAAGAAGGCGCTCGTCCAGATAGCGCTCGTCATCTATGTGCTCGGTTCGGCGGCGGCCGGGCTGGCGCAGAACTCCGGGATGCTGATCGCCTGCCGGGTCGTGCAGGGCGTCGGCGTCGGCGGTCTGTCCGCGCTCGCCCAGATCGTCATGGCGGCGATGATCTCGCCGCGTGAGCGCGGCCGTTACTCCGGCTACCTCGGCGCGACGTTCGCCGTCGCCACCGTCGGCGGTCCGCTGCTCGGCGGTGTCATCACGGACACCAGCTGGCTCGGCTGGCGCTGGTGCTTCTACGTCGGCGTGCCGTTCGCCGTCCTCGCGCTGATCGTGCTGCAGAAGACCCTGCACCTGCCGGTCGTGAAGCGGGACGTCAAGGTCGACTGGGCCGGCGCGTTCTTCATCTCGGCGGCCGTGTCGCTGCTGCTGGTCTGGGTCACCTTCGCCGGTGACAAGTACGACTGGCTGTCGTGGCAGACGGGCGCGTTGATCGCCGGTTCGATCCTGCTCGGGCTCGTCTTCGTGTTCGTGGAGTCGCGGGCGGCCGAGCCGATCATCCCGCTGCGGCTGTTCCGCAACCGGACCATCGCCCTCTCCTCCCTCGCCTCGCTGTTCGTCGGCGTGGCGATGTTCTCCGGCACGGTGTTCTTCGCCCAGTACTTCCAGCTGGCCCGCAACGAGTCGCCGACGATGTCGGGCGTCATGACGATCCCGATGATCGGCGGCCTGTTCGTCTCCTCCACCGTCTCCGGGCAGTTCATCACCCGCACCGGCAAGTGGAAGGCCTGGCTGGTCAGCGGTGGTGTGCTCATCACGGCCGGCCTCGGACTGCTCGGCACGATCCGCTATGACACGGACTACTGGAAGACCGCGGTCTTCATGGCGCTGCTGGGTCTCGGCGTCGGCATGATGATGCAGAACCTGGTCCTGTCCACGCAGAACCAGGTCGACGCCAGGGACCTCGGCGCGGCCAGCTCCACCGTCACCTTCTTCCGGTCGCTCGGCGGTGCGATGGGCGTCTCGGCGCTGGGCGCCGTCATGGCCAACCGCATCGCCGACTACGCCAAGGACGGCTTCGCCGACCTCGGCCCCAAGTACGCCTCCCTCGCCTCCGGTTCGAGCTCCTCCGGCGCGATCCCGGACATGGACAAGCTGCCCGCGCCGCTGCGCACGGTCATGGAGAGCGCGTACGGCCACGGCATCGCGGACGTCTTCCTGATCGCGGCCGGTCTGGCGCTGCTCGCCTTCCTGATCACCCTGTTCATCAAGGAGGTCCCGCTGCGGTCGAAGGGCGCACCGGCCGAGACGGAGACCCCGGCTTCGGAGACCCCGGCTTCGACGACCTCGGCCGAGGTCGCTGCCACTGCCACTGCCGCTGCCGCTGCCGCCGAGGAGAAGGTGCCCAGCTGGGCCGCCGTCGCCGCCGTCGCCACCGTCGAAGCGCCGCAGGTCGCCGCGGACTCGGGCGGCATCCCGGTGCACGGCTTCGTGCGCGGCGCGGAGAGTGCGCCCGTCCCGCAGGCCGCAGTCACTCTGATCTCGCTCGCCGGACGGCAGCTCGGCCGGTCGGTCGCGCAGGCCGACGGTTCCTACGGGCTGGACGCGCCGGGTACGGGTTCGTATGTGCTGATCGCCGCCGCGGACGGGTTCCAGCCGCAGGCCTCCACGGTCGTCGTGAACGGCGAGCCGGTCGCGTACGACATCCTGCTCAGCGGGACCAGTGGGCTCAGCGGTGTCGTGCGGGCCGCCGAGTCGGGCGACGGCGTCAAGGACGCGATGGTGATCGTCACCGATGTGCGCGGCGATCTGCTGGCCACCGCGGCGACCGGGGCGCAGGGCGAGTTCGCCCTGACCGAGCTGGTGCCGGGCGCCGTGACCGTCGCGGTGAACGCCGTCGGGTTCCGGCCGCGCGCCCTGCCCGTCGAGGTCGGCGCCACGGGCGTGACCCGGGTGGAGGTCGTCCTCGACGCGGGTGCACAGCTCCGGGGTGTCGTCCGGGCGCCGTACGGTCCGCTGGCCGACGCGCGGGTGACGCTCGTGGACGCGGCGGGCAACGTGATCGGCACGGCGACCACCGGCACGGACGGGGCGTACGCCTTCGCCGACCTGGACGGCGGCGAGTACACGGTCATCGCGACCGGCTACCCGCCGGTGGCCACCGCGCTGACCGTCGCGGGCGCCGGCGTCGACGTCGACGGGCACGACATCGAACTCGGCCACCCCGGCGAGTAGTTCATAGGTCCACCAGTTGTGGCTCCGGCCCGGTGCGGGGTTCGCCCCCCGCGCCGGGCCCGTCCAGTTGAGTCTAGGAGTAGAGGAGTAGAGGAGTACATGGGATGGGACTGACCGCGAGGATCCGCACCCGGGACGGGTGGGCCGTGTCGCACGCGGTCGTCACGGTGACCGATATGACGGGCGGCCAGGTGCTGCGCGCCGAGGCCGACGCGGAAGGCGCCGTGCGGGACGCGACCGAGCTCGCCCCGGGGGCGTACACGGTGATCGTCACGGCGGTCGGGTACGCGCCGACGGCGTCCAGCGCGATCGTGACGGCGAGCGGAGGGGCCGAGATCGGGACGGTCACGCTGGCCCGGCAGGGCGGCACGGAACTGCCCCCGCCCGGTCCCTGGACCGTGGACCCGGCGCACTCGACCGTCGGCGCGGTCGCCCAGCACCTGGGCATCTCCAGCGTGCGCGGCCGGTTCACGGAGTTCTCCGCGGCGATCGAGGTCGCCCCGGACGACGTCGGCAAGTCGCGGGTGGAGGCGGTGATCCGGGCAGCGTCCATCGACACCGGGAACGCGCTGCGCGACACCCACCTGCGCTCGGCGGACTTCCTGGACGTCGAGCGCCACCCGGAGATCGTCTACCGCTCGACCGGTCTGACGGTGGCCGGCCAGGACCGCTGGACCGTCCACGGCGAGCTCGCCCTGCGCGGTGTCGTCCGGCCCGTCGACCTCGACCTCGCCTATCTCGGCACCGGCGCCGACCCCTGGGGCGGTACCCGTGCGGCCTTCCGGGCCACGACGGAGCTGCTGCGCGAGGACTTCGCCATGAACTACAACCAGGTCGTCCAGGCGGGCATCGCGGCCATCGGCACGACCCTGAAGGTGGAGCTCGACGTGCAGGCGGTGCAGGGGGACGCGCTGCCGCAGGCGTAAGCGCTCCGCTGGGGGTGCCGCGATGTGCCGTCGTGGCGCTGCGGCGCCGTCGTGGCGCTGCGGCGCCGTCGTGGCGCTGCGGCGCCGTCGTGGCGCTGCGGCGCCGTCGTGGCGCTGCGGCGCCGTCGTGGCGCTGCGGCGCCGTCGTGGCCGGTCGCGCAGTTCCCCGCGCCCCTTCGGGGTGCTGCCGAAGCGCAGCCGACTTTGCCCGTCCTGCTTAGGCTGGCCCCATGGCACCGAACATCGCGACGAACACCAAGGTCTCCCTGGACGAGCTGCTGGACTTCGTCCGCCCCCGGCACCGCGCGATCCTGCTGACCCGGCGCACCGACGGCAGCTCCCAGGCCTCGCCGCTGACCTGCGGGGTCGACGACTCCGGGCGGATCGTCGTCTCCACCTACCCCGAGCGGGCCAAGACGCGCAACGCCAAGCGGGACGACCGGGTCGGCGTCGTCGTGCTGAGCGACGACTGGAACGGGCCGTGGGTCCAGATCGACGGCACGGCCGAGGTCGTCGACGCGCCCGACTCCGTCGAGCCGCTGGTGGAGTACTACCGCAACATCGCGGGCGAGCACCCGGACTGGGACGAGTATCGGCAGGCCATGCTCAAGCAGGGCAAGTCGATCATCCGGATCACCCCACAGCGCTGGGGCCCGGTCGCAACGGGCGGCTTCCCAGCACGTCTCGTCGCGGACGAGTAGTCCGGCCGGTGCGGCGGTTGGGCCCGTTCGCCGGTTCCGCTGGTTCGGCGGTTCGGCGGTTCGGCCGGTTCGGCGGTTCGGCCGGTGCGGCAGTTGGGCCGGTGCGGGCGGTTGGCCCGCTCGCCGGTTCGGCCGGTTCGGCAATCCGGCCGCTTCGGCAGTTGGGCCGGTGCGCCGGCTGGGCCCGATCGGCAGTTGGGCCGGTGCGGCAATCCGGCCGGTGCGCCCGGCCCGCCGGTCCGCCCCGCCCGCCTGTCCGCCGGTGCGGCGGTCCGGCAGTTCGCCGGTTCAGCCGGTTCAGTGGTCCGGCCCGTTCGGCCGGTCCGGCGGTTCAGCCGGTTCAGCGGTCCGGCGGTCCGGCGGTCCGGCGGTCCGGCGGTCCGGCCGGTTCAGTGGTCCGGCCCGTTCGGCCGGTTCCGGCGGTTCGGCGGTTAGCCGCGTTCGACCATTGCCTCGATGCCTGCGATCACCAGGTCCAGGGAGAAGTCGAAGTCCCGCTCCCACATCTCCTCGACCGAGGCGCCGCCGCGGGCCGCCATGATGTCCGCCGACTCCTTGACGATGTCGGCGGCCTGCGGGGCCTGCGTCACCGTGCTCATGGCGTGCCGGAAGTACTCGTCCGGGGTCATGCCCCCGGCCCTGGCGCGGGCGATGAAGTGGCCCTCGATCGTGCCGAAGCCGTACACGAACTGGAAGACGGAGGACGTGGCCGCCGCCAGTCCGTGGACGGGCAGCCCGGTGCGGCGCATGAGGCTCTGGACGACCCGGGAGAAGGCCAGGTTGTTCGGCCCCAGGTTGAGGAAGGTGCCCGCCAGCGGCGACACCCAGGGGTGACGGACCAGCAGGCCGCGGTACTCCCGGGCCAGCGTGCGCAGTTGGCCGCGCCAGTCCTCACCGGAGTCCGGGTCGGGCAGACTCAGCTCGCCGAAGACCGCGTCCAGGGCGAGTTCGAGGAGGTCGTCCTTGGTGTCGACGTACCAGTACACGGACATCGCCGTCACGTTCAGCTCGGCCGCCAGCCGCCGCATGGAGAACCTGGCCAGCCCCTCGGCGTCCAGCAGCCGCACGGTGACCTCGGTGATGCGGTCCCGGTCGAGACCGGACACCTGCCCCCCGCCCCGCCCCCGCCGACGGGTGCTGCCCTCCACCCACACGCTGTGGTGCGCGGTTTCCCGGGCGGTCTCGGCCATGGCGGGGCACCTTCCTGAACTACTGGTCACTGAGGAAGATGCTATGCGGCGCCCCGCCGGCGCAGCGCGCGGGACCGCTCCGATCTGCGGTTTCCGGCTGGAAGTGCCGCGATGTGCCGTCGTCCCGCTGCGGCGCCGTCGTGGCTGGTCGCGCAGTTCCCCGCGCCCTTTCCGGGGCGCTGCCGGCTTCGACCGGCCCGCTTACGCCGCCGGCACCGGCTTCTGCTCTGTCTCGGCCGCTCGCCGTAGCAGCCGGGCCGCGACCGCGCCGCCCAGCAGGACGGCCACCGCGCCCACCGCCTGTCCGAGCCCGAGTCCGGTCGACAGCGACTTGCCGGACGCGACGGACGAGCTGAGCACCGCTCCCAGAACGGCCACTCCCAACCCGTTGCCGAACTCCGCGAGCG
Source organism: Streptomyces sp. NPDC001858 (assembly GCF_053594615.1). Taxonomy (NCBI): domain Bacteria; kingdom Bacillati; phylum Actinomycetota; class Actinomycetes; order Kitasatosporales; family Streptomycetaceae; genus Streptomyces; species Streptomyces sp. NPDC001858. The sequence continues at coordinate 18,589 of NZ_JBSFEV010000031.1, read as the reverse complement.
TTCCGTTGATGCCCGCGCCCACGCCCGCCTTCGCCGGCGGTATCGCCCTCATGATCGCGTGGGCCATCGCCGGGTTGGCGACCGCACAGCCGACGCCGATGAGGACCAGTCCGGCCGCGGTCCCGGCGTACGCCTCGCCGGTCGTCGCGATGGACACCAGCCCGCCCGCCATCACGACCATGCTCGCCAGGACCGCCCTCGGCGCCCCCAGCTTCACTGTCAGCCGCGCCGCCACTCCGCTGAAGTTGAGCAGGACGACGGTCAGCGCCAGCGGCGCGGTCCGCAGGCCCGCCTCCAGGGGGCCGTAGCCGAGGACGAACTGGAGCTGCTGGGTGAGCAGGAAGAGCGCGCCGCTCATCCCGAAGGTGATCAGGACCGCCCCGGCGACCGCGCCGGTGAACCCGCGGTCGCGGAAGAAGTCCAGGTCGAGCATGGGGTACGGGATCCTGCTCTCCCAGTGGGCGAACAGCGCCAGGACGACGACCGCCACCGCCGCGCTCACCAGCACCCGCGACGACGTCCAGCCGTGCGCCGGGCCGGAGATGATCGCGAAGACGAGCGCGGCCATGCCGACGGTGGACAGGACCGCGCCGAGCAGGTCCGGGCGGTCGCCCTGCGGGTTTTTGGACTCGGGGACCAGGGCCACCACCGCCGCCAGGGCGAGGGCCGCGACCGGCACGTTGATCAGGAAGATCGCGCCCCACCAGAAGTGGTTCAGCATGAACCCGCCGATCAGCGGGCCGGTGGCGAAGCCGAGCGCGCTCACCGCGGCCCAGACGCCGATCGCGCTCGGCTGCTCCTCGGGCGTGAAGATCTGCATCAGCACGGCGAGGGTGGTGGTGAGCAGCAGCGCACCGCCGACTCCCATGCCCGCGCGCGCCACGATCAGTTCGGTGGAGGTGGTGGCCAGTCCGGCCGCCACCGATCCGATGCCGAACAGCGCCAGGCCGGTGACCAGCATCTTCTTCCGGCCGTACCGGTCGGCGGCGCTGCCCGCGGTGAGCAGCAGGCCGGACTGGACGAGCGAGTACGCGTTGATCATCCACTGGATGTCGGCGGTGGTCGCCCCCAACTCACGGGTGAGCGAGGGGATCGCGACGTTCAGGATCGTGTTGTCGAGCAGCACGGTGAGCTGCGCGAGGCAGATCACGGCGAGGACCAGCCAGCGTCGGGGGTGGCCTTGGGAGGAGGAGGGCGTAGACATGTTGTACACCGTAGAAGAGTTCCTATACGCCGTACAACGGAGATAAAGGTGGAGACAGAAGTAAGGGGCGGTGGCCCATGGCCACCGCCCCTTACTCAGAGCACTTCGCTCAGAGCACTTCGCTCAGAGCGCTGCCGTCAGCTGCTCGTCTTCTGTGTCAGGTCGTAGAAGGTGGCCGAACCGACCGTCACCTTCTTGAAGTTGGCCTCGACCCAAGTGCTGATCTGGGAGGACGTACCGCTGCTGCTGCCGCCCATGCCGCCGCCGGAGCCACTGCTGATGAAGTAGTGGATCTTGCCGTCGGTCACGTACTGCTTGAACTGCGCCAGCGTCGGCGACGGGTCGGTGCCGTTGAAGCCGCCGATCGCCATCACCGCGTCACCCGTGGCGAGCTGGTAGCTCGCGGCGTTCTGGGCGCCGATCGCGGCCGCGGCCCAGGTGTACTTGCCGGAGTCGGCCTCCAGCAGCTTCTTGGCCTCGTCGGTGACCGAGGCGCCGTTCAGCAGACCGCCGACGCCACCGCCGCCACCGCCGCCCATGCCGCCGCCCTCACCGGTCTGACCGGTCTGACCGCCGGGCATGCCGCCCTGCTGGTTCTGACCCTGACCCTGGCCCTGGCCCTGACCTTGGCCCTGCCCCTGGTTCTGGCCGGGCATGCCGCCGCCGGGGAAGCCGCCCATGCCGCCGCCCTGCTGGTTCTGCGTGTTGCCGTTGCCGTTCTGCTGGTTCTGGCCGCCGCCGAAGCCGCCTCGGCCACCGCCACCGCCACCGCCGCCGCCCGGGCCGCCGCCGCCCATCATGCTCGCGCCGGACGGGCCGGCGGTCACGATGGAGCCGGTGTGGCCCTCCTGCAGCGTGCTGATGGTGTACGCCGTCGGACCGGCCAGCGCGGCCACCAGGCCCACGGAAGCCGCCGCGAGGGCGAGCTGACGGTTGATCCGGCCCGCGAAGACCAGGCCGAGCGCGGCGGCCAGGCCGCCGACGAGGACCAGCCACTTCAGCCAGGGCAGATAGTCGGAGGTGCGGTTGAGCAGGACGTACGACCAGCCCGCCGCCGCGACGACCGAGGCCGCGAGGGTGAGCGAGGCCCACATCTCGGACCGCTTCTCCCACAGGAGCCCGGCGCCCATGCCGATCACGGCCGCCATGTAGGGGGCGAGGGCGATCGTGTAGTACTGGTGGAAGATGCCCGCCATGTAGCTGAAGACGACCATGGTGATCAGCAGCGAGCCGCCCCAGACTAGGAACAGCGCGCGGGTGGTAGACGTCCGCTTGAGCTTGCGCGTCGCGACCAGGCCGCCGACGAGCAGGATGAGCGCGGCCGGCAGCAGCCAGGAGATCTGGCCGCCGATCTCGGAGTTGAACATCCGGTCCCAGCCGGTCTCGCCCCACTGGCCGGTGCCGCCGCCCCCACCGCCGCCGCCGACGCTGCCGGTCTCCTCGCCGTTGAGGCGGCCGAGACCGTTGTAGCCGAAGGTCAGCTCCAGGAAGGAGTTGTTCTGCGAGCCGCCGATGTACGGGCGGGAGGAGGCGGGCCACAGCTCGACGATCGCGACCCACCAGCCGCCGGACACGATGAGCGCGCCGGTGGCGACGGCCAGCTGGCCGAACCGCTTCTTGACGCTCACCGGCGCGCAGACCGCGTAGACGATCGCGAGCGGCGGCAGGATCAGGAAGGCCTGGAGGGTCTTGGCGAGGAACGCGAAGCCGATCGCGACCCCGGCCCACACCAGCCACTTCGTCCGGCCGTCCTCCACCGCGCGGGCCACGAAGTAGCAGGCCACGGCCATCAGCAGGGCCAGCATCGCGTCCGGGTTGTTGAACCGGAACATCAGCGCGGCGACCGGGGTCAGCGCCAGCACCGCGCCGGCGATCAGACCGGCGGGGGCGCTGAACCGGCGGCGCACGGAGGCGTAGACGACGGCGACCGTGCCGACGCCCATCAGCACCTCGGGGGCGAGGATCGCCCAGGAGTTCAGGCCGAAGATCCGCACCGACAGCGCCATCGGCCACAGCGAGGCCGGGGGCTTGTCGACGGTGATGGCGTTGCCCGCGTCCAGCGAGCCGAAGAAGAAGGCCTTCCAGGACTGGCTGCCGGCCTGGACGGCCGCGGAGTAGAAGGAGTTGGCGTAGCCGGAGGCGCTGAGGTTGTAGAGGTAGAGGAGAAGGGTGGCGGCCAGCAGGCCGAGGAAGGCCGGGCGCGCCCAGCGGGGGTCCTCGGGGCGGCCGCGCCACAGTCTGCGGTGCAGCGGCTGCTTCGGCTCGCCCGAGTCGGGGGCCGGGACGAGCGGTTCCTGCGGGGGCGCGGCGGACGACGGCTCCCAGTGGGCCGTCGGCTGATCGGCCGTCGGCTGGTCGATGTGCGTGGTCATCGGGCGTCCCCCGGGTCGGTGTCGTGGGGGCGCACCGGCTGCAGCTGCATGGTGGCGTCCCTCCAGGTGCCGTCCGCGGCTTCGCCGGCGCGGAACTGAGTCGTCGTGTCGGTGGCGCCGTGTGCGTGGGTGGCGCTGTGCGGGTGGTTGGGGTGATGCGGATGGTTCGGGTGATGCGCGTGTTGTGGGTGGTGGGAGACCTGGCGCTGCGGCAGCGGCACGAAGGGGCCGCCGGCCTGCGAGGACGCGGTCGGGTACGGCGCCGGGGACGGGCCCGCGGGGTGAACCGGGGCGTGGACCGGGAGGTGGCCCGGGGCGTGAGCGGCGAGCGCGGCCGGCGTCGTCGCCGGGTCCTCGCCGTCGTCGTCCCGTCGGTCGGCGAACACCCAGACGCGGAAGAGGAGGAAGCGCAGGACCGTCGCCGCGAGGTTGGCGGCTATCAGCACCGCCAGCTCGGTGGAGTGCGCGGGGTCGGCGGACGCGGCGTTCAGCGCGACGAGCGAGCCGCTGGTCAGCGTGAGGCCGATGCCGAAGACGACCAGGCCCTGGGCCTGGTGCTTGATGGCCCCGCCGCGGCCCCGCACCCCGAAGGTCAGGCGCCGGTTGGCCGCGGTGTTGGCGACGGCGGACACCAGCAGGGCGAGCGCGTTGGCCACCTGCGAGCCGCTGAACTGGCGGAAACCGCTGTAGAGAAGGAGGTAGAAGAGGGTGGAGAGGCCGCCCACGACGCAGAAGCCGACGAGCTGACGGGCCAGGCCCTTGGGCACGTCCTGGATGTCCCGGTCGCGCGGGTCGTCCCCGAACGGTCGGGTGAGCCGGTCCAACGACAGCGAACCGGTGGCCAGGGCCTTGCCCACACGCCACACCCCCTTCAGGTCGTCGGTCGCCGTCTTCACGATGTGCACCGTGGAGTTCGGGTCGTCGACCCAGTCGACCGGCACCTCGTGGATACGGAGCCCGGCACGTTCGGCGAGCACCAGCATCTCAGTGTCGAAGAACCAGCCGGTGTCTTCCACCAGGGGGAGCAGAACTTGTGCGACGTCACGCCGGATCGCCTTGAACCCGCACTGCGCGTCCGAGAAACGCGCCTGGAGCGAGCCGCGCAGGATCAGGTTGTAGGCGCGGCTGATGAACTCGCGCTTCGGCCCGCGCACCACCCGGGAGCTGCGGGCCAGCCGGGAGCCGATCGCCAGGTCGGAGTGACCGGAGATCAGCGGCGCCACCAGCGGCAGCAGCGCGTTGAGATCCGTGGACAGGTCCACGTCCATGTACGCGAGGATCGGGGCGTCCGAGGCGGACCAGACGGTCCGCAGCGCACGGCCGCGGCCCTTCTGCTCGAGCCGGAAGTTCTTCACCTCCGGGATCCGCGCCTCCAGCCGCTGCGCCACCTGCGGGGTGGAGTCCGTCGACGCGTTGTCCGCGATGGTGATGCGGAACGAGTACGGGAACGTCCGGGTCAGATGGTCGTGCAGTCTCTGGACACAGGGCTGGAGGTCCTTCTCCTCGTTGTAGACGGGGATCACTACGTCCAGGACAGGCGTACCGGCGGTGTCGGCCGGGAGGTGCTCCCGCGCCGGCAGGGTGCCGGGAGAAGAGTCGGTTCGCATGCCACCTACTTTCCTCAGGCGCCCTGTTGCACCCATGTGGTGGCACTGTGCTCGACCTGTGAGTCCAGTTGCCAGTTCGTTTCGGGAGCCGGCTGGGGCACGACGGGGCCGAGTGCGGGCAGATGCACGGTGAACACGGTGTGTCCGGGCACGCTGTCGACGGTCACGGCGCCGCCGTGCGCGGTCGCGACGGCCTGCACGATGGCGAGGCCGAGCCCGGTGGATCCGGTGGCGCGGGAGCGCGCGGAGTCGCCTCGCGCGAACCGTTCGAAGACATGCGGGAGCAGATCGGACGGAATGCCCTGACCGTTGTCCTGGACGTCCACGCACAGCCACGGCCCGCGGCGCTGCACGCGCGCGGTGACGGTCGTGCCGGGCGGGGTGTGCGTACGGGCGTTGGCCAGGAGGTTGACCAGCACCTGCTGCAGCCGGGCCGCGTCCGCCGACACCAGGGCCGGCTCGTCGGGAAGTTCGAGGCGCCAGACGTGTTCACGTCCGGCGGCGCGGGCGTCGCTGATGGTGTCGATGACGAGCGGGACGAGGTCGGTCTGCTCGAACTGCAGCGGACGTCCGGCGTCGAGGCGGGCGAGCAGCAGGAGATCCTCGACGAGGAGGGTCATCCGGCTGGCCTCGGACTCGATCCGGCCCAGCGCGTGCTTGGTGTCGGGCCCGACCTCCTCGCGTCCGCGCCGGGTCAGCTCGGCGTAGCCGCGGATGGAGGCGAGGGGGGTGCGGAGCTCGTGACTGGCGTCCGCGACGAACTGGCGGACCCGCATCTCGCTCTCCTGGCGGGCGTGCAGGGCGCCGTGGACGTGGTTCAGCATCCGGTTGAGCGCGGCGCCGACCTGTCCGACCTCGGTGTGCGGATCGGTCTCCGACTCCGGCACCCGCTCGCTGAGGTTGACCTCACCGGTGTGCAGCGGAAGCTCGGAGACCCGCGTCGCGGTGGTGGCAACCCTGCGCAGGGGGCGGGTGGCTACGCCGACCATGACGGTGCCAGCGAGAGAGGCGGCGATCAGGCCGGAGACGGTAAGGCTGACCTCGACCAGGATCAAGGTGCTGATGGTGCCGTCGACGTCGGAGGTGGGGAGCCCTACGTAGTAGGTGCCCTTGTTGCCGTCGACGTACTGGACTCGGTACGTGCCGAGACCCGGGATGTTGACGGTGTGCTGCTTCCCGTCCTGCGCAACCGAGCCGAGCGCCCTGATCGCGGACTCGGAGAGGGGGTCCGCGTTCATCTGCGGGATGTTGTTGTCGTCGTTCTTCTTCTCGCCGACCACGGCGCTGGTGATGGAGCCGTTCTCGACCTTCGCCGCGAGGGTGCTGCCGCCGGGCTGCGGCCCCTGGGTGACGAACTTGTCGATCTCGGTCGTCTGCTGATCGAGTCCGTCGTTCTTGGGGTTGCTGTCGTTCTTGCCACCGGGGCCTCCGACGGGCCCACCCGAGGCACGCGCGGCGACCTCCTTCAGGGAACCGTTCAGCTGCCCGTACAGGTGATCCCGCAGTACCAGGGTCGTCACCGTGCCGATCACCGCGCAGACCACGGCGATCAGGGTCACGGACACGACGACGAGTCGCGTCCGCAGGGTGCGCGGCTGTCCCGCTCGTCGCTTCTGCGGACGCGGCCGTCGTCGTCCGCTCATGACGCGGCGGGCTTGATCAGGTACCCGGCGCCACGCCGGGTGTGGATCATCGGCTCACGACCGGCGTCGATCTTCCGGCGCAGATAGGAGATGTAGAGCTCGACGACGTTGGCCTGGCCGCCGAAGTCGTACGACCACACGCGGTCGAGTATCTGCGCCTTGCTCAGCACGCGCCGCGGATTGCGCATCAGGAAGCGCAGCAGCTCGAACTCGGTGGCGGTCAGGTGGATGTTGTCCCCGGCCCGCGAGACCTCGTGGCTGTCCTCGTCGAGGGTGAGGTCCCCGACGACGAGCACGGAGTCGGAGCGTCGGTCGGCGGCGCCGGAGCGCCGGATGAGCCCACGCAGCCGGGCCACGACCTCTTCGAGGCTGAACGGCTTGGTGACGTAGTCGTCGCCGCCGGCGGTGAGTCCGGCGATACGGTCCTCGACCGCGTCCTTGGCCGTCAGGAACAGCACCGGCACGTCCGGCAGTTCACGGCGCATCCGCCCCAGGACGGTCAGCCCGTCCATGTCCGGCAGCATCATGTCGAGCACGACGGCGTCGGGACGGAACTCCCGCGCTGTCTGGATGGCGCCGGTGCCGTCTCCGGCACTGCGGATCTGCCATCCCTCATAACGCAGGGCCATGGACAGCAGTTCGGTGATCGACAGCTCGTCGTCCACCACAAGCACTCGGACGGGGCTCCCGTCCGGCCTCAGCAGTTCGGTGCGCCCCTGGGGCGAGGTCGTGGTCATGGTGGACACCTTGTCGGGGTCCCCTGAGAACACCCTTTCCCTAATCTGTGATTTCCCTAAGAAACGCACAGGCGCCTCTCAGGCAACGCCTGGGTACTCCTTGCGCCGCTCCGACAGCTCCGGGCGACATGCCCGAAGATCTCCCCTTCTGCGCCCTCGCGGACGGCCCTGTCTGAAAACCACATGGGCCGACCGCTCGAACGGCGCCTGTGATCCACCTGGGCGATCCACAGGAAGCAGGGCCCGCCCGACCGTTCAGAACAGGCCGTCCTGCCGATGGTCGTCGGCTTTGAAACGGCGGACGGGGAACGGCGGGTGAGGGGACGCGCGACGGCTCGCGGGTCGACCGGCGGGCGCTGCGGCACCTGCCGCACCTGCGAGATCTGCGGCTTCGGTCGCTTCGGTCACTTCGGTGGTGTCCGCCGCCGGGCCCAGCTCCCACCCCCGCATCAGCCGCGTGTCCAGCACGATCACCCCTTCCGGGGTGGCCAGATGGAGATCCGGGCCGGCGGCCGCGACCAACCGCCCGCTCAACGAACCGCCGGGGACCAGCTCGCGCACCTCCCCGAGCGCGGCCGGGGCTGCCGTGAGCCCGAACGCCCGTACATGATCGACGGGTTGAAAGGGAGCCCGTGCCAACGACTCGGGCCAGCCGCCCAGTTCCACGGCCCGCCCGTACACCTCCCGTATCTCACCGGCCCGTTCCTCCTCCGTTCCCGGCAACGCGGCCCGCACCGCCCGCTTCTCGGCGTACGGAATCCGGTCCGGGACCCGCAGCGCGGCCCGCAGCAGTTCCTCGGTGCGGCGGGCGGCCATCAGCGGCCCCGCGCCGAGCCAGCTGAAACAGACCGCGCCCTGCTCCAGCAGCCGCACCGGCCCCCGCTCGACCGCCGTGATCCCGACCTTGACGAGGCCGGGGCCGAACCAGGCGAGATACACGTGGTACGGCCGCGGATCGTCGGCGATCCGGTCCGCCGCGACCGAGTGCGCCCGGTCCAGCCGCGCGCACTCCTCGCACCGGGCCCCGGTGCTCCTCCCGGAGACCCCCGTCCCCCGGGGACAGGCATGCCCGCGAGCCCCGATGCACCGCCGCACACCCCCCACCGCCACCTGGAAGGAGACCTGCTTCCCCCAGGACAGCGGACTACGACGCCCCCCGTCCCACATCAGCACGGGGCTCTCCGCCGACCAGCGCAGCCCCGTGCACTTCCATGCCTGTGCCATCACCCGCAACGGTAGGCCCCGGCACTGACAACGCGGTCCCGACCGTCCGCCCGCGCCCGGCGAGCCGGCACCCCACGCACCCGGGATGCCCCGCGCGGGCCCCGGGATCCCGGACCCGCATGCCCCACTGCGCGCGAGGCCGCGCCCCCGGCGGTTTGCCCCACCCGGCGAGATGCAGCCACCAGGTGAGCAGCGCGCCCAGCGCGGCGACGACGCCCCCGCCGACCAGCGCGGCCACGGAGACGGCGCACACCCCCACGCCCATCACCGAGACGCCGACGGTCGCGACGGCCACCCCGCTCCATCCGGCGATCGTGTGCCCTTCGTCGTACAGATGCCCAGCCACCGAATATCTCACCACCTAAGAAGTTGGAGATGGAAACCTCTTACAAGGTAAGACAAACAGAAAGCAGATAACAAGGACCCAGCACCGACGCACCGGAGAGGACCCGGCCCCGCGATGACCCCCGCCCCACCCCCCTTCCCGCCCCGCCCCGCCGCCACCCCGGCCCAAGCGCTCTCGGCGATGGACGACCTCATCGCGGCGAGCATGGTCGGCCAGCAGGAGATGGCCCAGCGCCTGGGCCTGAACGTCACCGACCTGACCTGCTTCGGCTACGTGATCCAGGCCGGCGAGAACCTCCTCACCGCCGGCGACCTCGCGTCCCGCGTCCATGTCACGACCGGCGCGGTGACCGGCATCCTCAACCGTCTGGAGCGCGCCGACTACGTCACTCGCCGCCCCGACCCCCAGGACCGCCGCCGGGTCCGCGTGGCGGCGGTCCCCTCCGCGGTGGCCAGGGTCTACGCCCTCTACCAGCCGCACTACGCCCGCCTCGACGCCCTCTTCGCCGACTACTCCCCGGACGAGATCGCCGTGCTCACGGACTGGTTCACCCGGGCGACGACACTCGCGAACGCCTACCGCGAGGAACTCCGGTCGCGGGACGATGCAGCCGAGTCAGCCGAGTGAGCCGGGGAGGGGCAGGCGGGGCCAGGCGGGGGCGGGCGGGGAGCTCAGCGTCGTCCGCCGAACTCCCACGCGTGGACCTCGATGTCGGCATACCGGCCGGGGGTCAGCACCTCCCGAGCCGCATCCGGGCCGTCGGCCCGCACCAGGGCGGCCGTCCCCACCCAGACGGTCCCGTCGTCGGACAGCAGGGGCCCGTACGCGATGAGCCGGTCGTCGTCCCACCTCGCGGGCACGGCAAGGTCGACTTCGCCGGAGGCCTCGCCCGGGCCGCCGCCCAGCCCGAGCACGAGATACCGGTCCCGGCTCCCCTCGCCACGCCCGCCGGGAAACTCCCACATGGTGCGCCCCAGCAGATTGCGCCACCGGCGCAGCAGCACGTCCCGGTACACGCCGGCCTGGTAGTTGGGCTCGTCGAAGGCGAACGCCCGGGCCGCGGCGGCGTCCGGCAGCTCGACGATGTGCACACTGCCGGAGGGCACGTCGGCGTCCGCGTCGGGGTCCGCGTCCGCCTCGGTGTCCGCGCCGAACGTCGGCCCCCGGGCGATCAACTCCGTCGCGTACCGGTCCATATAGGCCCAGTGCGCCTCCGACAACTCGTGCCGCAGCGCCAGGGCGCCGGCCCGGTCACGGTGAAAGCAGAAGAACTCCATGTCGGCAGTCTTCAGCAAGGCCGCCGCGCAGACCCGGGGATTGGCGAGCGGGACTCATGGCGACGGGACGGCCGGGCCCGCGTTGTGGGGGTTGAGGAACCTGGCCTCCGCGGGCACGTGCGGCGGAAGGTCGGTGCGCGGGTCGGGACGGGGGTCGGGAGGGCGGGGCACGAAGACGGGGACTTCCGACTGGTAGAAGATGTCGATGTCGGCCTCCTCACCGCTGACGATCAGGGTGTCCCACGCCCCGCTCTCCTGAAGCGTGCGCAGCGTCTCCGGTGCGAGGGTGGCGAGTTGGGCGCGCAGTTCGTCGTCGGTCGGCATGCCCGGGAGGCGGGACGACAGGCGCTCGCGGATGGCGATCATCCGGTCGAGCAGCAGGTCGAGATCGGAGCGGCGGGCCGCGGAGCCATCGCCGTCCGGCTGCATGCTGCGGGCGACGATGTCCCTGATGGCGCGGGTGATCCCGTCCTCGTCGGTGGCCACCATCGCGTTCCAGGCCCGGGACTTGTGCCGGTACTGAAGCATCGACATCGCCGCCTCGTGCCGGATGAAGTCGGCGTCGCGCAGCGGTCGGCCCTGCCAGACGCGGCTGAGCGAGCGGGCGAGCGAAGTGGCCGACGCCAGCCCGCTGTTGAGGCCCCGGCCGGGCCAGAAGTGGATGGCGTTGGCCGCGTCGCCCAGCAGGAACCCGAAGGTCCCCGGGGTCTTCGCGGTGGGCCGGCTGAGCTGGGCCGAGAAGCGCGGGCGCTGCACCATGTCCAGCCGGAACGAGGTGACCGCCGACAGGTCCTCCTCGGGCACCCCGAACAGCTTCAGCCCCTCCTGGATCCGCCTCCACAGCGGCGAGCCCTGCAACAGGGCGGGCAGGAACAGCGTGCCGTGCGTGGGGCAGGTGAACTCGTTGTGCTCACCCCGGCTCATGACACACGGGCGGGCCGCGATGCACTCCTCGAAGACCTTGCGGACCGGATCGATGCCGACGACGTCCTCGGCCTCCTCGCGGGTCAGCCGCATGTTCAAAAAGCCCTCGCCGCGCAGCGAGTTGAGCAGGAAACGGTTCTGGGACACGGTGAGCAGGACGCTCATCGGGTCCGACAGCGTCGACTTCACCCGCAGCCCCAGGACGACGTCCCGCAGATGCTCGCCGTCGAGGGAGTAGATCGAGGCGTCGGCCGCGCCGAAGCGGTCGGCGTAGTGCTCGCGGGTTCGGGAGCGTCCGCCCTCCGCGATGACGAGGACATGGTCCTGAGCCATCCGGCTCTGCTGCTCCTCGACGTCGAAACGCTTCGGGACCAGCCTGATGGCCGCGCGCTTGTTGGCCAGTTCCAGCAACTGGTCCTCGACGCGGGCGATGCGGATGTTGCGCGGCGGACGGCCGTCCACGGAGTCCGGCCCGACGGGCCACATCTCCGAGTAGCCGGCCGCGTCGTCGAACAGCGCCGAGCGGACCTCCTCGGACAGCGCCAGGTACTGCCGGCTCTGCACGGTCACGACCTGCTGACGCCGCACGTTGCCGTGCCGCTCGTCCTTCCAGACGACGGCGGAGCCTTCCTTGCGCCACCGGGACTCGTACACGGTGATCTGCACCCGTCCCGGGAGCTGCTCCTCCAGCGCCAGGGCGAAGGCGAGGCCGACCGGCCCGCCGCCGGTGACCGTGACGCGCAGGGTGCCGCTGTCGGCGTTCGCGTCGGCGCGCGGCGAATTGAGCAGGGAGAGGTCCATGACCGTCTCCATCGCTTCCTGCGCCTCGTAGAGGAAGGTCTCGTCGCCTATGCGGATGCAGTCGTTGGGGCGCAGCACGTGCCGCGTGACGCGTTCCTCGTTGACGTAGGTGCCGTTGCGGCTGTCCCGGTCGTACAGGACGAAGCCGGCGTCCTCCGTGACGATCTCGGCGTGCAGGCGGGACGCGTTGGCGCTCACGAGCACGATGCCGTTGTCGCCCTTGCGGCCGAACGTCAGCGGTGTGCCGTCCAGCACCACGCTCTGCCCGGTGAAGGGACCCGTACGTCCTACGATGACCGACGACACCTTCGCACTCCTTTGCAATGGCAATTGAAATCAGGCTTGGTTCAGCGAGCGGGAGCGGGAGCGGCGCGGCGGGCATCCGGCCGCCGCGCCCGTGGTGTCGTCCGGGCTACTCGCACGTCACCGAGAAGGGCACGGTGTTCGAGGTCGTCCCCAGGGCGCCCTTGACCTCGACGCCGATCTCGCTGGTGAAGGTCCCGGCCTTGGAGTACGCCGTCAGCCGTACGCTGTCCTGGCCCGTACGGTCCCCGCCACTCGGGAAGGTGACGGAGCGCCACTCGTGGTCGACCACCGAACCGTCCGTGGAGAACCAACGATAGGTGATCTTGGCCGGTGCCTCGTCCACGGCGAACGTCGCCGTGAAGGTGGGGGCCCGGTCGACGGGCGGCGAACAGGTGCCGACATAGGCCGTGTTCACACCTGTGACCGTCACCCTGACCTTCTGCGTGGTGTCCTGCGCGGTGTCCTGCGCGGACTGGCTCGGCGCCGGACTCCCCGTGCTCGCGGCCTTGTCGTCCGCCTTGTCCCCCTTGTCGTCCTGGCCGCGACTGACCAGCACATAGCTCAGCCCGGCGATGAGCAGAGCGCAGACGACCGCGCCCGCCATGACGGCGGCGGTGCGCCGGCCTCGGCGCGGGACGTCCGCAACCGGCGGTTCGAAGCCGGCGGGTGGCCCGAACACCCCGAGCGGCGCGGCGACGGCGGCCCCGGCGACGGACGGCGCGGGTGGGGGCGGCACGGCGGGGGCGTGCGCCGTCGCGGTCGCGGTCGGTGCGTCGCCGACGGCGGGCGGCGTGACGGCGACGGTCGGTGCCACGGCTACGGCGGCGGTCGGTGCGTCACCGGCCGTGGGAGCGTCACCGATCGTCGGGGCGTCCAAGGCGTCGACGGCCGTGGGCGCATCCAGGGCGGCGCTCGTGGGCGCGTCCTCGGCGGCGGCCCTGGCCCTCGAGACGACCGTGGCAGCCGGGGCCGTCTCAGCCGTCTCAGCCGTGTCAGCCGTGTCAGCCGTGTCGGCAGCAACGACAGTACGGGCAGCACCGGCGGTACCGGCAGCACCGGCCGTCTCGCCCGCCGCGATCGATCGCAGGTGCCGCTCGGCCTGCTCCGCGCTCATGCGCTCGCTGGGCTCCTTGCGCAGGAGCCCCTCGATGACCTGGGCGAGCGGGCCGCACCGGCGCGGCGCCGGGAGTTCATTGTCGACGATCGCGCGCAGGGTGCTGAGCGGTGTGTTCTGGCGGAAGGGGGAGAGGCCCTCCACGGCCGCGTACAGCAGCACGCCGAGCGACCAGAGGTCGGACTCGGGACCCGGAGTGCGGCCGAGGGCCCGCTCCGGCGGGAGGTACTCGGGGGAGCCCACGACCTCGCCGGTCATCGTCAGTGAGGAGTCGCCCTCGACCATGGCGATGCCGAAGTCGGTGAGCACGACGCTGCCGTCCGCGCCGAGCAGCACGTTGGCGGGCTTCACATCGCGGTGCAGCACCCCCTCGGCGTGCGCGGCGCGCAGCGCGGACAGGACCTCGGCGCCGATCCGCGCCGCCCGCTCCGGGGCCAGCGGCCCCTCGGCGCTCAGCAGGTCCGCCAGTGAACGTCCGCGCACGAGTTCCATGACGATCCAGGGGCGGTCGTCGTCCCAGGCCACGTCGTAGACGGTCACGACGTTGCGGCTGGGGATGCGGGCGGCGGCCCAGGCCTCGCGTTCGAGCCGCGTGTACATCCGCTCGATGTGCGCGGCGGGCAGCCCGGCCGGGGCACGCACCTCCTTGACGGCGACATCGCGGTGCAGCGTCTCGTCGCGTGCGCTCCACACCGTTCCCATGCCGCCCTCGCCGAGACGCGCCAGCAGCCGATAGCGGCCCGCGACCCTCCGCTCCTGGTCCGGTGGCACTGGCACCTGTACGGCCTCCTTGTCACGCATCCGCGCGGCTCTCCCTCTCTTCGTGCGGCGGCAGGGGCCATCACCGATGGTGCCCCCGAGCAGCAGTCCCGTATCCCCATACCCACGCACACAGCGCTCGACGGCGAGCCCGCGCGCCGACGCCGTCCCTCTGGGAGTTCCTCGTGCGGAGACGACGCGCTGACGTGCGGCCCGCCGCTTCCAGATGGTGCAAGAGTCGCTATCAGATACACGCAGAAGCCAACACTATTGGTTCACCCCCAGACAGATAACTTGCCCCAACTGTCGGCCAGTTGGCCAGAGGGCATCTCCTGCGGCTGCCCGAGGGCGCGCGACCCTGACCTCGACGGGCTAGACGGGCTGGACGGGCTCGACGGGCTCGACGGGCTCGACGGGCTTGACGGCTCGGACGATCGCGGAGTGCATGCCGTCGGCGACCGGGTGGGTGGGAGTGATCTCGACGTCCGTGAAGCCGGCCGCCTCCAGCCCCCGGCGGTACTCGGCGAAGGACAGGGCACCGGCGATGCAGCCGACGTAGTCCCCGCGCTCGGCTCGCTGCTCGGGGGCAAGGGCGTCGTCGGCGACGACGTCGGAGACGCCGATCCTGCCGCCGGGCTTCAGCACACGGAACGTCTCGGCGAACACGGCGGGCTTGTCGACGGACAGGTTGATCACGCAGTTCGAGATCACCACGTCGACGGTGTTCGCGGGCAGCGGGATGGACTCCATGTCGCCCTTGAGGAACTCGACGTTCGTCGCGCCCGCCTTCTCGGCGTTGGCCAGGGCCAGGGCCAGCATCTCTTCGGTCATGTCCAGCCCGTACGCCTTGCCGGTGGGACCGACGCGGCGAGCGGAGAGAAGGACGTCGATGCCGCCGCCGGAGCCCAGGTCGAGGACGCGCTCGCCCTCACGCAGTTCGGCGACGGCGGTCGGATTGCCGCAGCCGAGGGAGGCGGCGACAGCCTCGGCGGGCAGGACGTCGCGCTCGTCGGCGGGGTAGAGGGTGGAGCCGAAGTTCTCGTCGAGCTCGACGGGCTGGGGCTGGGCCTGAAGCTGGGGCGTGGGCTCGCAACAGGCGGCGCTGCCGCCCTCGGTGACGCTCACGGCTGCTGCGGCATAGCGCCGGCGGACGGTTTCGCGCAGGTCATCGGACTGCTGACTCATGACTGCACTCCTGGGTGAAGCGGTAGGGAAACGGGCACGGGACTGCTTGTATCGATATTCTTTGATGCAAGCTTGCGCCTTGAATCGAAAAACGTCAACATAGAAGCATGTCGAAACAAGAGCTCAAGGTGCTCGGCCAGGACGTCAGCGGCGGGTGCTGCGCCGAACTGGCGTCCGCGCCGCTGGCCGAAGAGCGCGCGGCGGAGCTGGCGAAGGTGTTCAAAGCCCTCGGGGACCCGGTCCGACTGCGGCTGCTGTCGATGATCGCCTCGCGGGAGGGCGGTGAGGTCTGCGTGTGCGAGATGACGCCCGCCTTCGAGCTGTCCCAGCCGACGATCTCCCACCACCTCAAGCTGCTGCGGCAGGCCGGTCTCATCGACTGCGAACGGCGCGGGACGTGGGTGTACTACTGGGTCCTGCCCGACGCGCTGGACCGGGTCGCCTCGTTCCTGGCCACGCCGCAGACCGCGAAAGCCACTGCGAAAGCCACTGCGAAAGTCACCGCGTGACCGCCTCGCTCGGTCGCCGCGTCGCCGCGGAGGCCCTCGGAACCGGGCTGCTGGTCGCGGTCGTCGTCGGCTCCGGCATCCAGGCCGCCGAGCTGTCGCACGACGTCGGCGTGCAGCTGCTCGCGAACTCGCTCGCCACCGTCTTCGGCCTCGGCGTGCTCATCGCGCTCCTCGGGCCGGTCTCCGGCGCGCATCTCAATCCTGCCGTCACCCTCGCCGCCTGGTTCACCGGCAGCCGCACCGCCGACGGCCTCACCCTGCGGGACGTCGCCGCGTACGTCCCCGCCCAGATCGCCGGGGCGGTCGGCGGGACGGTCCTGGCGGACGCGATGTTCGCCGAGCCCCTGGTGGAGTGGTCCACGCACGACCGGTCCGCCGCTCACCTGTGGCTCGGCGAGCTGGTCGCCACCGCCGGGCTGATCCTGCTGGTCCTCGGCCTCGACCGCGTCGGCCGCGCCGCTCTGGCTCCCGTTGCCGTGGCCTCCTACATCGGGGCCGCCTACTGGTTCACCTCCTCCACCTCCTTCGCGAACCCCGCCGTGACCATCGGCCGGGCCTTCACCGACACCTTCGCCGGAATCGCGCCCGCCTCCGTCGCCCCCTTCATCGCCGCCCAGCTGGCCGGCGCGGCGGTCGGGCTGGGCGCCGTCGCCGCGGTGTACGGCCGCCCCACACGCGACACACCCGCCACACCCGCCACACCCGCCACACCCGCCACACCCGCCACATGCGACGCACCCGCCACACCCGCCACATGCGACGCACCCGCCGCACCCGCCACACCCGCCACATGCGACGCACCCGCCGCACCCGACGTTGCCGCCGTCCCACTCCGCCGCTCCTCCGAAGGACACCGCCCATGAACGCTCCCGCTCCGCAGCCGTCCGTCCTGTTCGTGTGCGTTCACAACGCCGGCCGCTCCCAGATGGCCGCCGCCTTCCTCACCCGCCTCGCCGGCGGCCGGGTCGAGGTGCGTTCGGCCGGCTCCGCGCCCGCCGACGCGGTCAATCCAGCCGTCGTCGAAGCCATGGCCGAGGTGGGCGTCGACCTCTCCGCCGAGGTCCCGAAGGTCCTCACCACCGAGGCGATGCGGTCCTCGGACGTGGTGATCACGATGGGCTGCGGGGACGCCTGCCCCGTCTTCCCCGGCAAGCGGTACTTGGACTGGCAGCTGGACGACCCGGCGGGCCAAGGCGTCGAAGCCGTCCGCCCCATCCGGGACGAGATCGAGCACCGCGTACGCGGCCTGCTCACCGAGCTCGGCATCCGAACGGCGGCATGACGCAACGCCACGCCTCCTCACCGCCATGCGGGCCGCCTTGATGATCACGAATAGGACAGCTCGCCGGAGTCACCCCCCCCCAGGCCCGGACAGCTGAAAGCCGGGCACGTACACCGCACAGGGCGCGCATACCGAGCAGGACCGGTCACCGTGCCGAACGCGCCGCCGTCCACGGGCAGCGCGCACTACAGGCAGCGCTCTACGGGCAGCGCAGGTCGTGGGGCAGGGCGCAGACGTCGTCCCGCAGGTGCAGCCTGCGGAGATCCTGGACCAGTCCGACGGGATAGGGATGTTCCGCCCACTTGGCGCGATAGCCGGCCTCGCCATGCTCCGAGAGCACCGTGCGGGCCGCTTCCAGAACAGCGTGCGCGAACACCGGACGCGAACAGGCCGACTGCCAGACCACCGTGCCGTCGGAGTCCGGACGGTCAGGGCTGACGGCGATGTCGGGAAACGTGTAGACAGTCACCTTGATCACGTCATCCGTCGTGCGGAGCACCCACCGAAGCTCCTGCGGCTCGGCGTCGAAGAAGAACCTGGCCGAGCGCCGCTGCCCGTACAGCTCGCCTGTGCCCGCCACCAGGTCCGCCAACGCATCCGTGCAGTAACTGGCGGTCACCGACGCCGTCCGAGAGCCATCGGCCAGGTGGCATTCCGCCCAACCATGGCCCACGAGTTCCCACTTCAGCTGCAGGGCACCGGCTGACCCTCGATCCATCGCCACAGGCCCAGGCTAAAGGCAGCGGGGGCCGCGAGGGGCCCTGATGTCCGGGGTCCGGTGGGCGTTAGATCGGCGCCCGTGGCTCCCACGACTCCTGAGGATCCGCCGCCCGGACGACGTTTGACACGGCCGCTCGGGGTCACGCGCTTTGAAAGAACCGGAGATACCGGAGAGAACCGAGGGAGAACAGGACCGGAGAGAAGCGGCGAGAACCGGAGGAGTGTCATGACAGAGATCCACACCCAACCCCAAACCCAAACCGCCACCACGACTGATTCGGGCGCTCCGGTGGAGAGCGACGAACACTCGCTGACCGTTGGGCCTGGGGGTCCGGTTCTTCTGCAGGACGCCTATCTGATCGAGCAGATGGCGCAGTTCAACCGGGAGCGAATTCCCGAGCGTCAGCCGCATGCGAAGGGGAGCGGTGCTTTCGGTCGCTTCGAGGTGACCCACGACGTGAGCGCGTACACCAAGGCGGCGGTGTTTCGGCCGGGCGCGCGCACCGACCTGGTCATCCGGTTCTCGACGGTGGCGGGGGAGCGTGGCAGCCCGGACACCTGGCGGGACCCGCGCGGTTT
>NZ_JBSFEV010000030.1:0-122409 GCF_053594615.1 Streptomyces sp. NPDC001858 | reverse complement strand
GTGGTGGTGTGTTTTCTCCCGCCTCTCGTTCATTATCTTGGCGGCCCTGGCCGCGGGGTTGGCGGTGGTGTGGGGGGGGTCGCCGGGCGGCGCCGCCCCCGCGGCCGCGGATGATGAGACCGCGTTCGCGGTCCAGGAGTTGCTCGCCGCGCGCTGGGGGATCGCGCCGACGGACCGTACTACCCGGGAGGCCGGCGAGCCGGGTGTGCGGCTGCGCGGCTTGCTGGACCTGCGCCGGCAACTCGACTCCGGGCACCATACGGAGGGCGAGCTTGCCCCCTGCGACTGGCTGACCGGCCGTGGACGCCGCCAGAGACGGCGTGGTCGGGGTTCCGCTCGCGCCCGGCAGGGGCCCGACCAGCACCGGTCCGGCCATGGCCGGACGGGCGTCGCAGCCACGGGCCGCAGCGGCCGTTCAGAGGTGGCCGTCCAGGAACTTCCGTACCTCGGCGATGGTCATGGGCCCCGTGCCGTGCGCCACCGCCTCTCCCTCCTTCAGCAGGATGTAGGACGGGGCTCCGGTGATCCCGTATCGCTCGGTCGCGGCCGGACAACGCGTGATGTCGGCGCGGACGGCCGTCAGGCGGCCCGTGTAGTCGTCGGCGATGTCACCCACGACGAGGTCCATCACCCGGCAGGGCTCGATCGCCTTGGGCCATGTCCCGGTGAAGTAGGCGAGAACCGGAACCGCACTCATCCCGAGGATGAAATCGAACTCCGCGTCCTCACGAGGTCGGTGAACCCGCTTCGCCATGGAAACTCCTGCCTACCTCACGTTCCGTCATTCCATCCCATCATCCCCCTCCCCTGGCGACCCGGCCTGGCCGCCCCGCCGGTCACCCGGCTGCCGCCCGCCGCACGCCCGTGGGTCAGCTCGTGCCAGGACAGCGCCCTCCCACGACGACATGAAGGCCGTTTTCCAGGGCATGGCTGCCCAGATCACCGACCGGATGCTCGATGAGCGCGTCAACGAGAGGGCTGGTGCGCATCGGCCACCGGATCCAGTCGAGCCGTCTCCGCCACCGCGCTTCTCAGAGATAGCGCCCTCGACAGATTCCTGGACCGCTCGCCGACGCGGTCGTGGACGGTCGTCGTAGGTGTCAGCCGGCCCGAAGGCCGACCGCCAGCGTCAGTTCAAGGACCCGGTGCGGCGAGGCCAGATCCGGGAACAGCTCCCGCAGCTGCGACATCCGGTACCGGACCGTCTGGGGATGGACGAACAACGCCGCCGCCACCTCGTCACGTCTGCCCTGGTGCAGCAGCCACTCCCGCAACGTCTCCTCCAGCCGCCGTGCGGTCGCGGCAGGCAAGGTCCGCAGCGGTGCGAGGGCTCGGGCACGCAGGTCTGCGAACGCGTCCGCGTCGGCGCTCAGCACCAGCTCGGGCAGGTGGTCCTCGGTGTCGCGGATGTCGGAGGAGAGGGAGCGTGCGCGTAGGGCTCGTGCGTACGAGGCGGACGCGCGGGTCCATGGCCGGGCCGGGCCGACGACGGCTGTGCGGTCGGTCAGCCGCCGCAGGAGATGTGATCGGTCGGCGTCGGGGACGAGCAGCACACCGGTGGCGTCCGGCAGATCGTCGAGGACGAGGGTGCCCGGGTCGAGCGCGCGGTAGGCGGGCCGGGCCTGGGCGGCGGGCAGCAGGACCACCGTCAGTGAGACCGGAGGCTGCCACCCGGCTCGTTGAACAGAGGCCAGCAGCGCGTCCGGGCTCGCGCCGGCGAGCAGGTCGCGGGCCAGGTGTTCCAGGTGGCGCTCGTGGTCTCTGCCCCGGGCGGCCAGTTCGTCGGCGTGGCCCGCGGCGCTCGCGGCGGAGAGCTCGTCGATGTAGGCGAAGGTCAGCTCGGCGAACTTGGCGACCTCGGCGGCGGGCAGACCGGCGGGTACGGCACCCGCTGCCAGGCCTCGCCAGGCCACTCGCGCGCCGACGCGGTAGGCGCTGAGCAGGGCGTCCATCGAACGGCCCTCGCGCACCTCGCCGCGGCCCAGCTCGTAGGCCGCGTCACCGGCGTCGCCGCCTGTGGCGCTCCCGCTCGCGCGGTCCAGGTAGTGCCCCAGGGCGGTGCGGACGGCCCGGCGGATGGTGGCGCCCATGCGGCCCGAAAGGGCGTTGGCATAGGGAGGGACCTCGTCGATGATCGCCTCGACGACCTCGTCGGCGGTGCTCTTCAGCGCGGCCCGCAGTGCGGTGACCGTCGTCTCGTCCAGGGCCAGCTCGCCGGCCCTCCTGATTGCATGGCTCATATCTTTGTTCCCTGCGAACAATTCAGCCGACCAGATTTACGTCCTGCGGTCAGGACTTTACCCCTTGAGGCGCAGCAAGCTGGAGCCATGACGAGTACAGCCCTTCGCAGCAGGGCGTGGAAACTGCTGGAGATGGTCACGACGCCGCTGCTGCCGTCGGACTACCTCGACCTGGTCAGCCCGCTGCGTGCGGGCGCTGACCTGCGGGGGCGCATCGAGGCCGTGCATCCCGAGACGGGTGACGCCGCGACCATCGTGATCAGGCCGGGACGGGGCTGGCGCAGCCACACGGCCGGTCAGTACGTGCGGATCGGGGTCGACGTCGACGGGGTGCGCCTGTGGCGTGCCTACTCCCTCACCTCGCCGACAGACCGCAAGGACGGCCGCGTCACGATCACCGTGAAGGCGATCCCGGACGGCAAAGTCAGCAACCACCTGGTCCGCAGGACGAAACCGGGCACGCTGATCCAGCTCGACCATCCGACCGGTGACTTCGTGCTGCCGCAGGCCAAGCCCGCCAAGGTGCTCTACCTGACCGCCGGCAGCGGCATCACGCCCGTGATGGGCATGCTGCGCGACACCGAGTTCGACGACGTCGTCATGGTCCACTGCGCGCCACAGCCGCAGGACGTGATCTTCCGCAGCGAACTGCACGACCTGGTCGCGGACAAGAAGCTGCGGCTCACCGAGGTGCACACCGACACGGACGGCATGCTCGACATCGCCCGTCTCGACGAACTCGTGCCCGACTGGGCCGATCGCGAGACCTGGGCCTGCGGGCCCGCGGGCCTGCTCGACGCCGCCGAGGAGCACTGGACCGAGCACGGCGTACAGGAGCGCCTGCACACCGAACGCTTCCGCCCCGGCGTCGTCGTCACCGGCGACGGCGGCGAGGTCACGTTCAGCGCCACCGGCAAGACCGTCGACGCGGACGGCGCCACGCCGTTGCTGGACATCGGCGAGGAGGCCGGCGTGCTCATGCCGTCCGGGTGCCGCATGGGCATCTGCTTCGGCTGTGTCACGCCGCTCAAGGCGGGCGCCGTCCGCGACCTGCGCACCGGCGAGATCACCGAGGCCGAGCCGGGCGTCCTCATCCAGACCTGCGTGTCCGCCGCGGCGGGCCCCTGCGACATCGAACGGTAGGAGCACCTTGACCGCCATCGACCCCACCGCCCACCTGACCGCGGAGCAGATCGAGGAGCTCGGCCGCGAGCTGGACGCGATCCGCGACGAGGTGATCGCCAGCCGCGGGGAGAAGGACGCCGCCTACATCCGCAAGGTCATCTCGGCGCAGCGCAAGCTCGAGCTGGTCAGCAGGGGCGTGCTGCTGTTCTCGTTCTTCCCGCCCGCGTGGCTGATCGGCACCGCCGGTCTGTCCGTGGCGAAGATCATGGACAACATGGAGATCGGCCACAACATCCTGCACGGCCAGTGGGACTGGATGCGGGACCCGAAGATCCACTCCACCACCTGGGAGTGGGATCACGTCTCGCCGTCCGAGCAGTGGAAGCACTCGCACAACGAGCTGCACCACACGTACACCAACGTGATCGGCAAGGACAACGACCTCGGCTACGGCATCATGCGCGTCGACGAGGACCAGCGGTGGCACCCGTTCCACCTCGGCCAGCCGCTGTGGAACTTCATCAACGCCTGCTTCTTCGAGTACGGCATCGCGGCGTACGACCTGGAGCTCGGCAAGAACCTGCACAAGCGCCGCCGCAAGAACCCGGAGTTCCGCGCGCGGGCAAGGGCCGTGGGCCGCAAGATCCGCAAGCAGGTGCTGAAGGACTATGTGATCCACCCGCTGCTGTCGGGCCCGTCGTTCCTCACCACGCTCGCCGCCACGTTCACCGCGAACCTGGTCCGCAACATCTGGTCCCACTCGGTGATCATGTGCGGGCACTTCCCCGAGGGCGTGCAGGTCTTCGAGCGCCGGTCGATCAAGGGCGAGACGCGCGGCCAGTGGTACCTGCGCCAGATGATGGGCTCGGCGAACATCAGCGGCAGCAAGGCCATGCACTTCATGACCGGCAACCTCTCCCACCAGATCGAACACCACCTGTTCCCGGACCTGCCGAGCAACCGGTACGCCGAGGTCGCGGTGAAGGTACGCGCGCTGTTCGAGAAGTACGAGCTGGAGTACGTCACCGGGCCGCTGCCCAAGCAGGTGTTCTCCGCGTGGCACAAGGTCATCCGGCTCTCGCTGCCGAACAAGAAGCCCAAGGTCAAGACCCCGGACCGCGAGCAGGAACTCATCGCGGCCTGATTCCCGATTCCCGGTATCGGTTCAGATCTTCCGGCCCTACCGGCGGCACCGCCGGGTTCGGTGAGATCCGCCACGCTCGGCCCACTGCCGCCCAGGGTCGGGCTGGAGGTTGAGCGGGCCGAACTCGTCGAGGCATAAGACGACTTCGGGTTCGCCGTCCTCGGGCATGACCTCGCCGCCGGCGATCGCGTGGAGGTGTTCGACGCGGGCCTCGCCCTCTTCGCGGAGCAGGAGCCGGAGGCCCTCGTGACTGATGTCGTCGACCACCCCCTCAGCGACCAGGAAGTCGGCCAGCAGCTTGGCCAGGCTCCAGGTCGAAAGCGGCAGGCCATGCTCGTCGGGCCTGGACTTGGCGATCTTCTTGATCCCCGGCGTTCCGGGAGGGTGAAGGTTCTCGGTCGGCCGCCCTTGTACTTCGGGTAGACCGCCTCGCAGCCATCCGCGTTGACTGGTGAACGTCACGTCGGCGATCTTCGCCACGGGCATGCCCTGCGCGGATAGCAGCACCATCTGAGCCCGCCGCCAGGTCACCACCGAACGGGTGCCCCTGCGGTGATCCGCAGCAACCGCCTACCCTCGTCGTCATCGATCTCCCGGACCTGCACACGTTCGGCCATGCGCACATCCTGGCGGTGACCGGGGCATTGGGACGGGACTGAGGCCGCTTCACATTGCTCGGCGTTCCCTCAGCTCAGCAAGCCATACCCGTATCTGTTCGTCGTCGTGCAGGTAGCCGCCGCTCTCGCCTGCGGGGAGATCGATTCCGGGGAGGCGGTTCAGCGCCCACCAGGACAGGTCGTCCCAGATAATCCCGTCCTCCGTCACCCACCTCGCTGCCCAGCGGTCGGCCTCGTCCCGGGGCAGCCGACCCGCGACAAGCCCAACGAAGCGTGTGAACAGTTCTACTGTGAACAGTTCTTGTCACCTCTCCCGGCCAGGCTCCGCCTAGCAGGTCCAGTGGGTAGGCGAACAACCTTGAGCGCCCCGGGAAGATGTCCGCAGAAGTACGTGTCCACTGCCTGGAGCCACACCACCGAACAGAGCGGCACTCGCGGGACGGCTTCCGTTCGTAGCCGTTTATCTGAAGGAGCGACCGCTGTGACCACGTTGGGCCGATACGCCGAGATACGCAGGATTCCCGGACTCACGTCGCTCCTCATGGTGGGAGCTGTCGCCCGGCTCGGCAGCGGCATGACGCCGCTCGCACTGCTGCTGCTCGCTGAACGTGCGACCGGGCGCTACGCGTACGCCAGCCTCGCAGTCGGCCTGTACGCGCTGGCCGGAGTGTCGGTCAGTCCGGTGATCGGGCGGCTCGCCGACCGGCTGGGACCCTCACCTGTTCTGCTGGGTGCCGCCATCGCCCACGCGACAGCGCTCGCCGGACTGGTCCTCACGGCTCGCCACGACAGCGGACTGCCTCTGCTCTGCGCCACGGCCGCCACCGCCGGGGCGACCTACCCGCCGCTCACCCCGGCCATCCGCCGTGCGTGCAACCAACTGACGGAGTCGAGGACCGACCGGGGCGGATTGCGCGGGACCGTACTGGCCGCGGACACAGCGTTGTACGAGTTCGTCTTCGTCATCGGTCCCCTGCTGGTAGGGATATTCGGGGTGGTTGCCACCCCGGCCGCCGCGCTCCTCGCAGCCGCCGGCGTCATGCTGGCCGGAACCACCGTGCTGGCCGGCGGTGTCGTGATGCGTGCCCAACACCCCCAGCCCTCCCACACCCGGACACGCGGCCTGGGGCCGCTGCGGTTGTCCGGCTTCACCGTGCTCCTGAGCTGCGTCGGCGCGCTGGGGGCCGGCTTCGGTGCCGTCAGCGTGGCCGTACCGGCCTACGCCACCGAGCAGTCGGGGCACGACTCCGCCGGACTGGCAGGTCTGTTGCTCGCGGTGTGGGGCCTCGGATCCGGACTGGGCGGCCTCTGGTACGGAGCCTGGCCGCCCCGCTCACCCCTACCACGACAGCTCGCATGGCTGCTCGGCTGCGTATCCGTGAGCCTCGCGGCACTCGCCGTCATGCCGGGTCCCACCGCGCTGGGCGTGGCACTCGCCCTCGGCGGCGGTGTAATCGCCCCCTGCCTCACCGTCTACATCTCCCTCGTGGGCCGGATCGTGCCGACGAGCATGCTCACCGAGGCACACACCTGGATCGCCACCGTCCCCGTCGCCGCCAACGCAGTCGGCGGGGCGATCGCCGGCGCCGTCGTAGACAGACCCGGTGGCGGGGCCTGGGCCTTCGCCATGGCGGCAACGGTCGTAGCCATCGCCGCGGTGACAGCCGCATGGCCGTCCGGGCCCATCACCCGCGCCGACACCACCACCGAAGAGGCGACGCCGGCCGGGGACGGCGACACGCCCCTGCCCTGCGGCCAACCGTGAGGCTGCGATCACACTTCGGTGTCGGCCCCGGACGTCGGCGAGCCGGCACTGCACAACCCCTACGAAGGGTTCACGCAAGCACGGTCACCGTACACCTTCCGCGATCTGCCGACTGCTGCTGCCTATGGGGTGGAGCGGTTCGTGTTCGTCCATGGCGACAAGCCCACTGCGGGAGGCCGGACCAGAGGCCGGGCCAGTGAGCTGACCGTCCACGCAATGATCGAGCAGACACGGTCGGCGGCGGAGCATCCGGTACTCGTCGGCTGCGGTCCTTCCAGGCCGGAGTGGCCTCCGGGCTGCGCCCACTGCCGGGGTGGAGAGCGCCGCGGGCTTTGTCTTCGCCCAGGTCAGCTCCTCGGTGGAGAGTCTGCTGCGCCGACGGGAAAGCGTCTCGCTCAGCGTGCCGGCGCATGTGGGGGCGATGAGCAGCAAGCACTTCCTGTTCCAGGGCTGAGGCCCGGCCGACACCTCAAGTAGATGAAGAGACAAAGGACATGGACGACGGCAACAGATACTCAGACCTCGCGGACCGTGGCCGAGAAGTTCCTGAAGCGCCTCGGCAGGCGAGACTCCGACGGCATCCGGGAACTCTTCTCCGAGGAGATCGACCGGCACGTCCCGGCAGTGACGCGCTGCCCTGGACCGGGCGCCGTGCCCGCCGGGAGAAGGTCGCGCTGCACCCGCCGGGAGTCGCGCCGTACTTCACCACGATGTGGCCGCACTTCGCGCACGGCAGGGGCGGCCGGATCGTTCGCATGCACGTATACGAGGACACACTGACCGTCGCCGAGGCGTTCAACGGCGGCTGAGCGGAGGGTACTCAGAAGCTGTGTCGGAGCCGGTGATCTGTGACGTTCTGTAGCGGAGGGGTGTAGCTGAAGGTGCCTGTTGCCGACCGACGGGTCCGGGCCTGAGCCACTGGGTACGCTCCTTCAGTCCTTGATCGAGAGGAGTTGCCGAGTGGCCCGGTTAAGTGGACCCGTTCTGCGTACCCAGAGGCTTGTGATGGAGCCGATCAGCCGAGGGGACAGCGAGGATCTCTTCGAAGCTGTGGTCAGTCAGGACAGCGTCATGCGATGGCTGGCGACCGGCCGGGCGGACAGTCGGTCTGCAGCCGAGGCCATGTGCGACGATCACGTCGCCCACTGGGCCAGACACGGCTACGGCGACTTCGCGGTCAGGGACGCTGCAACGCACGCGTTTCTCGGCCGCGTGGGACTGCGAAATCGTCCCCAATACGGAGTCGACCTCGGTTTCGCCCTGCACCCACGGGCCCAAGGACGCGGGATCGCCGGCGAGGCGGGCCGTGCATGCCTGAACCTCGCGTTTCGCCGCCTCTCGCTCCCTGCCGTTTACGCGTTCGTCCTGCCCGACAATGCGGCCTCGATCGCGGTACTGCGCCGCCTCGGCGCCCAATCGGACGGGACTGTCCAGTCCAGTGGCCTGCGTTGCCTGCGCTACCGGTTCGGCCCCGCCTGCACAGCCCCTGCGGAGGATGTGGTCGACGACGGTTGTACGGACCTCCAGCTGATCCATGTGCCGGGCCCCGGTTCCCCACACGACGCAGCCGCACTCCGCGATGGTCTGCCCGACCCCTTCGAGGTGAACGGGCTCGGCCTGGTGTGCGCCGACAAACAGCACACCCTCACGGCTGTCTCCGAAGGCCAGCCGGTGGCTTCCGCGGGATGGCTGCTGCGGGACATGGCCTTCGATGAATCTCCGCGTCGAGCTGCAGGGCTGGGCGGTGTGCTGGTGCACCCCGCCTGTCGACACCAGGACATCGCCCGGACGGTGATCAGCGTTGCGGTCGAACACGCACGAGCCGCCGGCGCCGAGACGATGGTTCTGCTCTGCCGCCCGAACCTGGTCCCGTTCTACACGCAGCTGGGATGGAGCAGGGTTTCCGTGCCCGTCGCCTTCCGCCAGCCTGACAGCGCTCGGACCTTGCCATTGACCACCATGATCTACGACCTAGTCGGCCTGCCTCATCCCACCGTCAGTGTGGACCTGCGGGGCCTGCCCTTCTGAACCGGCTCTGGTCATTACGGAATGTGCCCGCGGAGTCGGTCGAGAGGCAGGCGGGATCGGCGATGGTGCGCTAGCAAGCACGGTCGTCCGCTCGGATCATGGGGCGTCGAGAAGTGCTCGATCTCGGAAGGACGCGTCATCCGTCGGCGGCGTCCTCGGCGGCCTCCCAGCGCAGCAGGTCGCCCGGCTGGCACTTGAGCACCTCGCACAGCGCGGCGAGCGTCTCGAAGCGCACCGCCTTGGCGCGGCCGTTCTTGAGTACCGCCAGGTTGGCGGGTGTGATCCCCACGCGGTCCGCGAGCTCGCCCACGGACATCTTCCGCCTGGCCAGCATCACGTCGATGTCGACGGCGATCGGCATCAGATCACCTCGTCCAACTCGGCCTGCATCTGCGTCGCTTCGACGTCGCGCGCGACGGCCTGCGCGAGCAGCATCCGCAGTACGAGCACGATGAGCGCGATCCCCAGGATGGCCACGCCGACCCCGCCCATGATGACGGTGACGCCCGGGTCGTCCCGCTGGCCCGGCGCATTGACGGCCGTGACCGCGAACCACACGAGAGCAGCCGCCACGATCGAGCCGATCACGCCGTCCACGTACCGGAAGGCGGCGTGGGAGAACACGGTTCCGCGTCGCACCATCGCCACCAGCCGCCATACACAGACCAGAGCCACCTGGACCGACACCATGCCCAGGATCGTGATCACGCGCAGCGCGGTCAGCGGGAGTGACCCGTCCTCCGGGTCACTCCCGCTGACCAACACCCACACCATCCCCGCCTGTACGAACACGGTGCCGGCGAACACCACCACGAGCACGGCGCGCAGCGCACGCACTGTCAGCTTTCCCACGACCTGTCCTTCCATCGAATAACGATGGGAATCTATCGAGATTCGATAGGTTAAGCAAGGGCGGGGACGGAGAGCGGCGGCAGCTTCGCACGGTGGCGGAGGCGCGGGTGTGGGTGTGGGTGTGAGTGTGGGTGTGGGGCGGGTCCGCCGGCCGAGGAGGACATCGATCCACACGTGCAGTGCCTCGTCGAAGGGCGCGCTCTTCGACGGGGCCTGGGCACCGAGGTGGGCGAGCAGGACGCGCAGGGTGCGCATGGTGCCGTCGGCGCCGTTCTGTGGTTCAGAAGGTGAGGACGACGCGCCCGCGCAGGCCACCGGCCTCCAGCAGCTGGTGCGCCTCAGCCGCTTCCTCGGCCGACAGGGCCTTCGCCACGCGCGGGACGAGCCGTCCCTCTTCCGCCAGCTGCCGAATGCGGACGAGCTTGGCGTACTCGCGGGCATAGTGCGGGACGAAGGTGTTCTGCGTGACGATGCCACGTTCACCGGAGTTCGCGCCGGCGATGGACGGGTCGGTGTCGACTCCCTGGCCGATCTCCTCGACCACCCCGGCGGCATCCATCCCGGGAACGTAGGGCGGCTCGATGCCGGAGACATGGGCGATACCCCGGCGCACCAGGGCGTCGACCGGATTGACGCCGGCCGCGCGCACCCGGATGCGGATCTGTCCGGGCCCGACCTCGGGCACCGGCAGCTCCAGCACCCGCAGCACCTCCGGCCCGCCGAACTCAGTCAGTCCTACAGCTTTCACGAACGGCTCCACTTCCGGTGATCTACGCCGTACGGCTCGGTACGCTCCGGTCGGCATCGTCGATTCAACCGATCCCGGCCGCAGGGCGGGAGTCCGCGCTGTGAGGGGTACTGGCAGGGACCCCTCACCCGCCGCAAACGCTGCCTACCCTGGCGATATGGACACCCGGGATGAGTCGCCGCGTTCCTCCGCTCCTGCCGCGACAAGATCGCCCCCGAGCAGACGGTACTGCCGGTGTACGGCCGACGGCGGGTGCCCGGACTGCGCCGCGGAGAGGTCGCCATGCTCGCCGGAGTCAGCGTCGAGTACTACACCCGCCTCGAACGCGGCAACCTCAAGGGTGTCTCCGACAGCGTCCTGGACGCCCTGGCCAAGGCCCTGCGCCTGGGACGACACCGAACGGATGCACCTGTACGACCTCGCGCGCACCGCAGGCCCCGCTCGCCGGGCACCGGCAAAGCGCCGCGACCCTCGTCCGGTGCTGCGACCGAGCGTGACGCGGGTCATCAAGGGCATGCCGCACCTGCCGGCGTTCGTGAAGAACGACCGCCTCGACATCCTCGCCGCCAATGCGCTGGGCCGGGCCCTGTTCGCACCGTTGTACGCCGACCCCACGACCGGGGCCAACACCGCCCGGTTCGCGTTCCTCAGCCCCGCGGCCCGCCACTTCTACACCGACTGGGAGCGGGTCACCCACGAATCCGTCGGCGTTCTGCGCGTCGCGGCCGGCAAGAACCCCTACGACAAGGAACTGTCGAACCTCATCGGCGAGCTGTGCACCCGCAGCGGCATCTTCCGCACCATGTGGGGCTCCCACGACGTCCACGTCTTCCGCGAAGGCACCAAACGCCTGCGCCACCCGGTCGTCGGCGACCTGCAACTCGACCATGAAAGCATGCAGCTCGACGACGACGGACTCAGCGTGGTCGTCTACAGCGCACCCCACCCCCGAACACCGCCTCCGAAGACGCACTCAAACTCCTCGCGAGCTGGTCCGCCACCGCCGACCCCGCCGGCCAGGAGCAGGACACCGACATCCCGTCCACGAACTGAACGTTGATCGACGTCCGTCCGGCACGCGTGGTGAAGGAGAGCGCACCGGGACCGCCGGCGGTGTCGTCAGCACCAGCCGCGAGATCGGCGGCGCCCTGGCCGTCGCCGTAATGGACCATCCGGGGAGTCCCCGGTGAAGGACGTACTGGCAGGGCATCCCTCACAGGGGCTTTGCGCTTTAGCGTGGAACGCATGGACGCCAGGAACGAAGCACGGGAGTTCCTCATGTCCCGTCGAGCGAACCTCACTCCCGAGCAGGTCGGGCTGCCGGTCTCCGGGCACCGGAGGGTGGCGGGCCTGCGCCGCGGAGAGGTGGCAACGCTCGCGGACGTGAGCCCGGAGTACTACGCCAAGATCGAGCGCGGCCACCTGGCCGGCGTCTCCGATGCCGTCCTCGAGTCGGTGGCCCGGGCGCTGCAGCTGAACGACGCCGAGCGCGAGCACCTCTTCGACCTCGCCCGGGCAGCCAATGGCGCGGCCCGGCCCGTACCCAGGCGCAGGTCGAGGAAGTGGGTGCCCAGGGACAGCCTGATCCGTGCGCTGGACGCCATCGCCCTCGGGCCCGCGTTCGTGCGTAACGGACGGATGGACGTCCTCGCCGCCAACGCCCTTGGGCGTGCCTTCTACGACGAGGTGTTCGACGGTCCCGGACAAGGAAACCTGGCGCGCTACTGCTTCCTCGACGAACGGGCCAAGGCGTTCTACCCCGACTGGGAGGCGGCCTCGGACGTCACCGTGTCGATCCTACGCACCGAAGCCGGCAGGGATCCCGGGGACAAGCACCTGCACGACCTGATCGGCGAGCTGTCCACGTGCAGCGACGCGTTCCGCACCCGGTGGGGAGCGCACAACGTGCGCCGCCACGGATCGGGCACCAAAAAGTTCCACCACCACGAGGTCGGCGACCTCACGTTGACCTACGAGGGGATGGAGCTGACCGCCGAGCCCGGGCTGTCCTTCCTCGTCTACACCGCCGAGCCCGGCTCGCCCAGCCAGGAGCGCCTGCAACTGCTCGCGAGCCTCGCCGCGACGCCCACCGCCGCACCGCCCCGAAGCGGGCACCCGACCACGATCCAAGAAGGTTGACCATGCACACCAGAACACTCGGACCCGGTCTGGAGGTGTCCGCGATCGGGCTCGGCGCGATGGGCATGTCCCAGAGCTACGGTCCCAACCCCGGCAGCCGTGACGACATGATCGCGGTGCTGCGCTCCGCGGTCGACGAGGGCGTGACCTTCTTCGACACCGCCGAGGTCTACGGGCCCTACGTGAACGAGGAACTCGTCGGCGAGGCGCTGGAGCCGATCCGCGACCGGGTTGTGATCGCCACCAAGTTCGGATGGGACATCCGAGACGGCCGGAGCGTCGGCTTGAACAGTCGCCCCGAGCACGTCCGCCGCGTCGCGGAGGAGTCCCTGAAGCGGCTCCGCACCGATGCGATCGACCTGTTCTACCAGCATCGCGTCGACCCTGACGTGCCGATCGAGGACGTCGCAGGCACGGTCGGCGAGCTGACCGCCGAGGGGAAAGTCAGGCACTTCGGGCTCTCCGAGGCGTCGGCCGCCACAGTCCGCGCCGCACACGCCGTACACCCCGTGACCGCGGTCCAGAGCGAGTACTCGCTGTGGACACGGGACCCCGAGGCCGAGGTGCTCCCCGCGCTCGCCGAGCTCGGCATCGGCTTCGTGCCGTTCAGCCCCCTCGGCAAGGGCTACCTCACCGGCACCGTCGACACCGCCACGACCTTCGCCGTCGGGGACATCCGCCACCGGGTCCCCCGCTTCGAGGCGGAGAACCGGGCCGCGAACCAGGCGCTCGTCGACCACGTCCGACAGCTCGCCGAAGGGAAGGGCGCGACGCCGGGCCAGATCGCCCTGGCCTGGCTGCTCGCGCAGCAGCCATGGATCGTGCCGATCCCCGGCACCCGCCGCACGGCACGCATCCAGGAGAACAACGCCGCGACGGCCCTCGCGCTGTCCGCGGACGAGGTCGCCGACCTCGACGGCCTCGCCCAGCGGGTCGGCGTCAGCGGCGATCGCTACAACGCCGAGCACATGGCCTACGTCAACCGCTAGGGACGCTGCGCAGTCCGGCCTTGCCGGACCCATGACGCCGTTGCCGCATCCCGCGCCCGGCGGGACGCGCTGCAGCAGAAGGAAAGCACGAAATGACCGTCAACGGATTTGACCAGATCTTCCCGCTCGGGGAGAAGAACGACGCCTTCGCGCCGTACTTCATCGGCCAGAGCTACCTGGCTCCGCTCGCCTCGGGGAGCGTTCCCGTCAGCAATGTCTCCTTCGAGCCGGGCTGCCGCAACAACTGGCACATCCACCACGGCACGGGCGGCGGCGGTGACCAGATCCTGCTGTGCACGGCGGGCAGCGGCTGGTACCAGGCCGAGGGCGAGGACCCCGTCAGCTTGGAGCCGGGAACGGTGGTCCGCGTCCCGGCGGGCACTAAGCACTGGCACGGCGCGAAGGCCGACTCGTGGTTCTCCCACGTCGCCTTCATCACCCCGGGCGAAGACGTCAGCAACGAATGGCTCGAGCCCGTCACCGACGAGGCGTACCGCGAGCTGCGGAAGAACGGAGCACCCGCATGACCATCCTGGACGAGACCTGCACGCTGTCCAACAACGTCGAAATCCCCAAGCTGGGGCTCGGCACCTGGTTCATCGACGACGACCGGGCGGCCGAGGCAGTCCGCACAGCCGTGGAGATCGGCTACCGCAACATCGACACCGCCCAGGCCTACGGCAATGAGCGCGGCGTCGGCGAGGGCATGCGCAGCGCCGGCGTACCCCGCGACGAGCTCTTCGTCTCGACCAAACTCGCCGCGGAGATCAAGGACTACGACCAGGCGGTCGACGCCATCGACGGGTCACTGGAGAAGCTCGGGATCGAGTACATCGACCTGATGCTCATCCACAGCCCGCAGCCCTGGGACGACTTCCGCGGCAGCGACTACGCCGAGGGCAACCGCGAAGCGTGGCGCGCGCTCGAAGAAGCGCATCAGGCCGGCAAGATCCGCTCCATCGGGGTGTCCAACTTCCAGCAGCGGGACCTGGAGAACATCCTGCGGGACGCGACCGTCGTGCCACACGTGAACCAGCTGCTGGTCCACGCCGGCAACACCCCCTCGGAGCTCCTGGACTACTGCGAGGGCAAGCAGATCCTCGTCGAGGCGTACTCGCCGATCGCGCACGGAGCGATCCTGCAGAACGCCGAGGTCCAGGCGATGGCCGCGAAGTACGGCGTGTCCGTCCCGCAACTGTGCATCCGCTACACCCTGCAGCTGGGCACGGTGTCGCTGCCCAAGACGGCGAACCCCGAGCACATGCGCTCCAACGCCGACGTCGACTTCGAGATCTCCGCCGAGGACATGGACGCCCTGCGGGGCCTGCGCGACGTGGACTACGGCGAGCACAGCGCGTTCCCCGTCTACAGCGGCAAGTGATGCCGGACGAGCCTGGACGGGGACCGCACGCCGATGATCGACGATCACGGGCTCGGCCTCTCCTGCCCTGGGAGAGTGCGCCGGGGGCGCGCTTCGTGGCGGCTCAGCTGCGGCGAGCGCGGATCACCACGGCCGTGCCCACGGCGACGGCGAGGACCGCCATGCCGCCGAGGAACGCGGTCTGCCCGTGCGTGCCGGTCTTGGCGAGACTCGGCCTCGAGTCGCCCGCTGCCCGCAGGATCAGGTTGGTCACGTCGTCCGGGTTGGTTTCCATGACGGCGTGCGGCGCGTCGACCTCGACAGTGGTGGCATTGGCCCGCTTCGCCATGAAGCGAAGGTTTTCGGTGCCGATGGTGCGGTCGTCAGTGGCGACGAGGTACCAGGACGGGATCGTCTTCCACGCGACGGCCTCGGTCGGCTCGTTGCCGGAGGCGACGGTCGCGGGCCGCTGGGTGGCGGCCAGAACCTGGGCTCGGCTCGCGTCGAGCCGGTCGCTGAGGAAGACGTCGCTGAATTTCTCCGGCTTGAGGTACAGATCGACGTTCATGGCGTTCCCGCCGAGTGGAACGGCGTTCAGTGCGGTGGGGACAGGGGCCGTCGGGTCGTCCGTAATCCGGCTGCCCGGGAACTTGGACGCGAGCTGGAAGGCCGTCTCGCCCTTCTCGGGCGCGAACCCTGCGATGTAGACGAGGGACTGGATGTTCGGGTTGCCGGCCGCCGCGTTGGTGATGACGGCTCCGCCGTAGGAGTGTCCGACGAGGACGATCGGGCCCTTGATGGTTTTGAGCCGGGCGGCGAGGTAGTCGGCGTCGCCGGAGAGACTTCGCAGCGGATTCGCGGTGGCGACCACCGGATAGCCTCGGGCCTGAAGGCTCTCGACGATGCGGTCCCAGCCGGAGGCGTCCGCCCAGTACCCGTGCACCAGGACCACCGTCGGCTTGGTGCCTCCGGACGTTCCCTCGGAAGGCGCGACGTCGTCTCCGCCCTCGGAAGCCAGGGAGGGGCCGGCGGCCATCAGAGCCGCAGCGGGGAGGAGGACGGCGAAAGGAAGCGCCCGTCTTGCGGCGGCGCGTCGTATGTGCGTCATGACCACTCTTTCTCAGAGGAAGCAGACGCTGACCACAGTGCATTCGGCCGGTGGAAGCGGCACCCCGAGCCGGTCCCAACGGGTGAAGAGCCCAACATCGTCCCCGTCCACCTGATGCGCACGTTCGGACTGGGCACGACCACCGCGACGAAGTACATCGCCGCACCCCACCCGGACAAGCACCCTCTCGGCTCCGCTCCCCCGGCGGCGGGCAGCGTGCGGATCATGCGGTTGCGCGCGACCGCCCGCAAGCACCGCCGGGCCGACCACAGGACTGTGAAAGCCGAGGCCAAGGACTCGTCGAAGGCCCGGCGGTGGCCCGGACTACCGGGAGCCCGCCACAGGGTGCGGCTGGCAGCGCCTCGAGGGTTTCCTCGAACGGGGTGTCGTAGTCCCAGCGGTGGATCTGGTACAGGTCGATGTAGTCGGTCCCCAGTCGCTTCAGGGAGGCGTCGAGCTCGGCGAAGATCGCCTTGCGGGACAGCCCGGCGCCGTTCGGGCCGGGACGCATCCGCATCCGCATCCAGACCTTGGTGGAGAGAACGACCTCCTCGCGCCGGGTGAAGTCCTTGACCGCCTGGCCTACGATCTCCTCGCTGCTTCCGGCGCTATACCCATTGGCCGTGTCGAGGAAGTTGACGCCGCCCTCGATGGCCTGCTTGATGATGTCCCGGCCGGCGTCCGCGCCCAGCGACCAGGGCTCGCCGCCCCGGTCCGGAATTCGGAGGCGTCGGGCATGTGCGCCCTGTCAG
Organism: Streptomyces sp. NPDC001858; assembly: GCF_053594615.1. Taxonomy (NCBI): domain Bacteria; kingdom Bacillati; phylum Actinomycetota; class Actinomycetes; order Kitasatosporales; family Streptomycetaceae; genus Streptomyces; species Streptomyces sp. NPDC001858. The sequence continues at coordinate 105,542 of NZ_JBSFEV010000030.1, read as the reverse complement.
GTTCCGACCGCGGACTTCACGCGGGCCTGCGCTTCGGTGAGGTATACGTACGCTGCGTTCACGGTCTTGTCGTAGGTGACTCTGACGTCTGTCACGGTGAACGGTCTCCCTTGCTGCCCTTGTCCATGCCTCCGGCCGCAGCGACCTCAGGCTGCCGTGGCAAGGTGCAAGGTGCGAAGCCAGGACGGGCCTTGACGATGTCGGTGATACGGACCTGTGCCCGCCGATCTATCAGGAGCTCCACCTCTCCTCAACGCCGCGTCGCCCGTTCGCTTCACCGCTCGGTGTCGGGATCGTAGGCGTAGATCCAGCCGTTGGCGACGAGCGGGTCCTGCCGGGCGAAGGCCTTGTCGCGGGCCTGTTGTTCGGTGCCGTCCGGGAGGTGGTTGGTGTGCGCGCGGTCGCGGCTGGCGCTCTGCAGCCGGGTGGTGCGTGGCAGGCGCAGCTGCTCGTAGCTGCGTAGTGCCGCGGGCGGGTCGTCGATGCCTGCGGCCAGGCACCGGGCCAGCACCGCCGCGTCCTCGATCGCCTGGGCGGCTCCTTGGGCGAGGAAGGGAAACATCGGGTGCGCGGCGTCACCGAGCAGTGTCACTCCTCCCTCGGACCACCGGGGCAGGAGCGCCCGGTCCAGCAGCGCCCAGCGGCCGGGCGTACCGGCGGCGCTGATGAGGTCGGTCAGCCGCCGGTCCCAGCCGTCGAACTCGGCGCGGAACTCCGCGACAGTGGCGGTGGCCGCCCAGGACTCGACGGTGAAGTCGCCCGCGGGCGCGACGGCAACCAGGTTGACCAGCGCACCTGCTGAGACCGGGTAGTGGACCAGGTGGTGGTCGGGGCCGATCCAGAGCGTCTGGGCCGGGCGGTGGGCGAAGCGCGGGGCCCGCTCGGCGGGCACGAGGGCCCTGAAGGCGCAGAGACCCGAGTAGGTCGCGGGTGAGGCGCCGAAGAGCGTGCCGCGCACGACGGAGTGGACCCCGTCGGCGCCGATCACGACGTCGGCCTCGGCCTGTCTCCCGTGGGTGAAGCGGAGCCGCAGCGCGTCGCCCGCGTGGTCCAGGCCGATACATGCGTGACCGTGCCGGATGCTGTCGTCCGGCACGGATGACATGAGGGCGGTCAGCAGGTCCGCCCGGTGCACGGTGTAGGTGTGCTCGCCGTACAGCCGTTCGCAGGCGGCTGACAGGTCTTCCGAGGACAGGACCGTCCCGTCCTGCCACCGTCTGAACTCCCAGCCGGTGTCGAGCCGTACCGCCCGCTCGCGGAACACGTCGAGCACCTTCAGTCTGCGGAGCTGACGGGCGGCGTTCGGCGCCACGACCACCCCCGCACCCACGTCCGTGCGACGGGGCGCCTGCTCGTACACCGTGCAGGGCAGCCCGGCGCGGCGCAGGAACCCCGCCGTCGCGAGGCCGCCGACACCGCCGCCCAGCACGGCGATCCTCGGCGGTGCGGTGGTGGACGCTGTCATCCTCACGGCTCCTCGGTTCGGGCGCTCGGCACAGGGCCGGCATACGGGGAACGGGTTCGGCAGCCCTGCGCGGGACCCCGCCGCCAGTGGTGAGCCGCGGGGCAGACCTCGAAAACGCCGCGTCCACCGAGGCAGCGGGGCTACCTGATGAAGAGTTCGTCCAGATCGACGTCGTTCTTGATGACTTTCAGGTCTTTCATGGTCGTGAGGTACGTCTGGAAGTTTTCGCGGTCCGTCGCGGCCGAGAAGTGCGGCATCAGGAGCTGTTTGCTCTGCTGCTCGGATGTTTTCGTGTACGTGGTGATGGCCTTTCGGACTTCGGTGTCGTGGGTGGCGGCGTATTCGTTGGACTTCTTCAGCGCCCGTGTGAACTTGTCGACCGTTGCCTTGTTCCCTGCCAGGTACGAGGCGGAGGTGATCCACATGGTCTGCACGGTTTCCGGTTCGAAGCCGGAGCCGTTGGACAGGACGCTGCGGTCTCCCTTCTGCAGTGCTGCCGACAGGAAGGGTTCCGCCAGGTCGGCGGCGTCGACCTGGCCCTTGGCGAGCGCGTCGGCCATGGCCGAGAACGGCGTCTCCACGAACTTGATCGTGTCCGTGTCCACGCCGATCTTCCGCGCCGAGACGATGAAGCTCAGGTGTGGCAGCTGGTAGAGGGTGTCCACGGCGACTTTCTTGCCCTCGAAGTCCTTGGCGGAGCGGATCGAGGAGTCTTTCGGTACGACGACCTGGATGTGCACCTTGTCGTTGTCGCGGGCGAACTTGCCGGCCGGGCCCACGATCCGCACCGGAAGGCCGTTGGAGGCGCCGACGAGGACGGCGGGCACGTTGGTGAAGCCGAACTGCGCGTCGCCGCTGACGACGGCGGCCTGTGTCGAGGCGGGCGGAGTGTCCTTGAGCTTCACGTCCAGGCCCTCGGAGCGGAAGAAGCCCTTCTCGACGCCCAGTACCAAGGAGGCGGAGTTGGAAACCGCCGCGTTGGCGACAGTGATCTTCGTGAGGCCTCCGGAGGACGAGGAGGAGGTGGGCGAGTCGTCACCGCACGCGGCGACGAGCAGCAGGGGAAGGGCGAGTAACGCGGGCAGGAACCGTTTCACGAGTGCCTCCTAGGGACCCGGGCGGGGCGGTTCAGCCGGGTCAGAAGTGGGAGCGCGGGTGGACGTTCATCCCGCCGTTCCGATGAGTCCGAAGATCTCCTTGCGGTACTGCTGGAACTCCGGGAGGGCCCGTGTCTCCACCTGATCGCGGGGCCGATCGAGGTCCACCGTCACGGTGCGCAGCACACGGCTGGGACGGCGCGACAGGACCAGCACCCGGTCCGCCATGAAGATCGCCTCGTCGATGTCGTGGGTGACGAGCAGGACGGTCCAGCCGAACTCACGCCACAGATCCAGGACCATGGACTCCAGTTGGGCACGGGTCTGCGCGTCCACGGAGGCGAAGGGCTCGTCCATCAGCAGATACGACGGCCGGGAGGCGATGGCCCGGGCGATCGCCACGCGCTGCTGCATGCCCCCGGACAACTGCCACGGATAGTGGTCCGCGAACTCGGTGAGCCCGACGTGCCCCAGAGAGTCGGCCGCCCGGGCGGCGCGCTCCCGGCGGTGCAGGGCATGCAGCCCGAACTCGACGTTGCGGCGCACGGAGAGCCAGGGGAACAGGCTGCGCGTGTACTCCTGGAAGACCACGGCGAGGGAATGCTGTACGTCTTGCACGGCCCGCCCGTCCAGCCGGATCGCGCCGGAGGACGGCTTGTCGAGTCCGGCGAGACAGCGCAGCAGTGTCGTCTTGCCGCATCCGGAGGGGCCGACCAGCACCACGAACTCACCCCGGGCGGCGCTGAACGTCAGGTCGGCGATCGCCTCGGTGCCGGTGCCGGTGCCGGACGAGCGGGATGCGGCGTACACCTTCGCCAGCCGGTCCACCTCCAGCACAGTGCGCCCGGACGCCGCCCCGGTGTCCCGGGCTAAGTCCCCCTCAGCCACGGCCGATTCCCTTCTGCCCCTCGTACCAGGCCAGCACGTGGTACTCGACAACGCTGAACAGCAGGGTGAACAGGCCACCGAGCAGGCCCAGGACGAGGACGCCGGCGTACATGTCCTGGAAGGCGTACGCCCGTTGGGCCTGCAGCACGAAGAAGCCCAGACCACTCGTCGAGGCGACCATCTCACTGATCACCATCATGATCAGTGAGATGCCGAGGGCGATCCGCAGCCCCGCGAAGACCTGCGGCAGACAGGCCGGCCAGATCACCCGGCTCACCACCCGCCACCGTCCGACGTGCGCCGCACGCGCCGCGTCCACGAAGCCCGCGTCGACCGTCCGAGCCCCGTCCATGGTGTTGAGCAGGACGGGCCACACGGCTCCGAGCGCGATCAGGCCCACCCGCGTACCGGAGTTCGGGCCGAAGGCGAGCACGGCGACGGGGAGCACGGCGGGGAGAGGAACGGCCCTGAGGAACTCCAGGACCGGGCGTACCCACGGGTCGAGTGCACGGAAGTGGCCGAGCAGCAGGCCGGCGGCGACGCCGAGCGACGATCCGATGAAGAAGCCGACCACGGTACGAGCGACCGACGGCAGCACGTCCCGGCGCAGACCGGGGCCGGAGACGAGGTCCCAGGCTCCGCGGGCGGCGACGGAGAAGGGCTCCAGGAACATGACGGAGCCCGATCGCCCCACCGCCTCCCACATCCCCAGTACCGCGAGGGTGGTCACCACGCCGACGGCCCGACGAGCCCGGCGGACTCGGCGGGACTGGCGGGTCCGGCGGGACCGGCAGGTCTGGCGGCTCCGGCGGGACCGGCCCTGGACGCGGCTCACCGGTCGCCTCCCACCGTGATGGCGCGCCAGCGGACGGTCAGGCGGTCGGCCGCGAGCACGGCGGCGTTCACGAGATACCCGATCGTCCCGGCGGCGACGATCCCCGCGTACGCCTCGGGCATGTCGCCGACCTGCTGGTGCAGGTCGACATAGTGCCCCAGGCCGGTACCGGAGGCGACCAGTTCGCTGACCACGGTGACGACCACCGCGATGGAGGCGGCCAGCCGCAGTCCTGTGAAGACGGCCGGCAATGCGCCGGGCAGGACGACCCGCCGGACGAGAGCGAGTCGGCGCAGTCCCAGGATCCGCCCGCTGTCGAGGTGGAGAGGATCCACGTTCCGCACGCCGTAACGCGTGTTGAACACCACCGGCCACACCGAGGCGAAGCTGATGAGGAAGGTCTGCATGCGCAGCCCGAGTCCCAGCAGCACGATGGCCACCGGTACCAGCGCCACCGCCGGAATCGGCCGAAGGAAGTTGAAGAGCGGCCCGGTGGCCGCATCCGCCCACCGCGAGAGTCCCACCAGCGTGCCGAGCAGTACGCCGATCGACGCCGCGGTGGCGAAGCCGACGGCCCACGCGTACGCGGTCTGCGCCGCGGCCGTGGCAAGCGGACCCTCGCCGATCTCGTGGAACAGCGCGGACGAGATCGCGCGTACGGACGGAGCGTTGGCCTCCGGCAGAACCGAGGTGGCGCGCAGGATCTCCCAGACGCAGACGGCCCCGACAACACCCGCGATCCCCTTGGCAGCCCGCACCGGTCTGTGCCACCACGCACCGGCGGCACGCGCGGCACCCGTCGTGTCTTCGACACGCCGAATCGACCGACTCGCGGAGTGGGAGTCGGATCCGGAGCCGCGCACCGCAGTCATGTCCGCGTCCACCGCCCCCCTACCGACGTACCTGCGACGGTAGTGTCTAGCCGTGTCCATGCTCAATCCCATGGACGGAGATCAAATCCCCTGCCCAGTAGGGAGGTTGGGGAAGATGGTCGGCATCCGGACACGGCCTGCATCTGATCCAGCGGTGGTTCCTCGCATCCGGTTGCCGCCCGTGTCCGCCTGCGACCACCCTCAGGCCTGCTTTCTGAAATTCTCCGCGGGCGGCCCGGTACCGCGAGGAAACCGACGGGGTTCTTGCCAGCGCGCCGACAGCGAGCATTGCGTGATGTGGCTCACACTAGCGACCTGTCACGTCCAGTGCGGGGTGCTTGTCCCATGGCCGTCACCGGCACCGAAGCCGGTGCCCGACCTTGGGAGATCCGATGAACAACGGCCACCGCATCGTCATCCTAGGAGCCGGCTACACGGGCTTGTTCAGCGCCATCCGGCTGGCCCACCGCACTCGCCGGACCGACGTGACGATCACCCTGGTCAACCCTTCTAGCCGGTTCGTCGAGCGGCTGCGGATGCACCAGATCGCCGCCGGTCAGGAGCTGGCCGACCATCAGATCCCCGACCTGCTCGCCGGGACCGGCGTCATGTTCGTCCAGGGCGCCGCCACCGCCATCGACCCCGAGGCCCGGCAGATCACCGTCGACGGTACCGAGACCCTCGGGTACGACACACTGGTCTACGCGCTGGGCAGCTCGACCGACACCGGCCAGGTCCCCGGCGCCGACACCCACGCGTTCACCCTCAACAACCCTGCGGTCGCCGGTCGGTTCGCCACGCGCCTCACCGAGATCGCCGCGTCCGGCGGCGCGGTCACCGTCTGCGGCGGCGGCCTGACCGGCATCGAGGCGGCCACCGAGATCGCCGAGAGCCACCCCGCCCTGAACGTCACGCTGATCAGCCTGGACGAGCCCGGCGGCATGATGGGTCCCAAGGCCCGCGCCTACCTCCACGGCGCGCTGGACCGCCTCGGCGTCACTCTCGAGACCGGCACGCGCGTCACCAAAGTGCTGCCCGACGCCGTCGAACTGGCCGACGGCCGGCTCGCCCGCTCCGACGCCTGCCTGTGGACCACCGGCGTCAAGGTGTCGCCGCTCGCCGCCGACGCCGGGATCGCCACCGACGCCCGCGGCCTCATCCTGGTCGACGCCACCCTGCGTTCGGTCTCCCACCCGGAGATCCACGCCATCGGCGACGCCGCCGCCGTCCGGCTGGCCTGGGGACAGCTCCACGGCACCTGCCAGAGCGGCCTGCCCACCGCCCAGTACACCGCCGACACGATCGCGCGGCTCGTGCGCGGCAAGGCCGTCAAGCCGTTCCGCTTCGGCTACTTCCACCAGCCGGTCAGTCTCGGCCGCCGTGATGCCGTCATCCAGTTCACCAGGGCCGACGAGACCCCCCGCCGCATGCACCTCACCGGCCGGAGCGCCGTCGCGTACAAGGAGACGGTCAGCGGCAGCCCGCTCACGACCTACCGATTCAGCAAGCGCGTGAACGTCACCACCATCGTCTCCAGGGGCGGCCGCGCCACCCGCAGGCCCGCGGCATGAAGGGCGCATCGGCTCCCAGCGCCGTGATCTCGGGCCTTGCCCCCCGGTTTCGGCGCTGGCAGCATGAGCCGATGGTCGACGCCAGGGACGAGCCGGACCCGTACTTCGAACATCGCAGGCTTCTGTTCGCCACCGCGTACCGCATGCTGGGCAGCGTCACCGACGCCGAGGACGTCCTCCAGGACGCCTGGCTGAGCTGGAGCGCAGTGGACCACGACTCGGTCCGCCACCCCAAGGCCTACCTGGTGCGGACGGTCACCAACCTCTCGCTGAACCGCCTCACCTCCGTACGGGCAACCCGCGAGACCTACGTCGGCCCGTGGCTCCCCGAGCCGCTGCTGACCTCCCCCGACATCGCCGCGGATGCCGAACTGACCGACAGCGTCTCCACCGCGATGCTGGTCGTCCTGGAGACCCTCAGCCCCGTCGAACGCGCCGTCTTCCTGCTCCGCGAGGTCTTCGGCTACTCGCACGCCGAGATCGCCGAAACCCTCGAACGCGCCGAGCCGACGGTCCGCCAGATCGCCCACCGCGCACGCGCGCACGTCCAGGCCCGCCGCCCCCGCTTCGACGCCGACCAGACCCGGCGCCGGCAGGTCACCGCCCAGTTCATGAAGGCCTGCGCGGGCGGCGACCTGAACGCCGTGATGGAGCTGCTCGCCCCCGAGGTCACCGCCTGGTCCGACGGCGGCGGCAAGGTCACCGCGGCCCGCCGCCCGCTCCACGGCGCCGACCGCGTCGCGCGCTGGCTCGTGGGCTTCCTGGCCAAGCCCGAACTGGCAGCCCTGACCATGGAAGCGGTCGTCATCAACGGCGAACTCGGCGTCCTGGCCGCCCTCGACGGCCACACGGTCGGCGCGCTCTCCTTCGACCTCGCCGACGGCCGCATCCAGAACCTGCGCTTCCAGGTCAACCCCGAAAAGCTCAGCGGCCTGACCACCGACAACAGCTTGGCGCTGCCCTGAAGCGTTCAGTCCGTGGCAAGGTCAGAAGGCAGCAGGCGGATGAGTGACGTCCGTGGAGTAGTGGTCCGGTCCCGTCTCAGCGAAGGGTGGGCCCGCCGCGATACACCGCTCCGGGCACCGGCTCGGCGGGGTGCAGGAGTTCGGAGACCGTGACGAAGGTGTAACCGCGCTTCTTCAGCTCGGCGATGATGCCGGGTACGGCGGGCACGGTGCCGTCGTAGATGTCGTGCAGCAGGATGATTCCGTCCCGGCCGGCCTGGTCGAGGGTGCGCTTCGTGATCAGGGCGGAGTCGGTGGTCGAGTAGTCCTTCGCGGTCGTGGTCCACAGCACCTGGGAGAGGCCGAGCTCCTTGGTGACGGCGGCGACGTTCTCGTTGGTGCGGCCCTGCGGCGGGCGCATCAGGGTGGGCTTCTCGCCGGTGATCTCGGCTATCGCGTCCTGAGTGCGGGTCAGTTCGTCGCGTATCGCGTCCTTGCCGAGAGTGTCGAGCCGCGGGTGGGACCAGGTGTGGTTGGCCACCTCATGGCCCTCGTCGGCGAGACGGCGGACGGTCTGCGGGTACTTGAGCACGTGGTTCTTGCCCAGCAGGAAGAAGGTGGCGTGGACCTTCTCCCTCTTGAGGATGTCGAGGAGCTCGGGGGTGTCCTTCCCGGGGCCGGCGTCGAATGTGAGGGCGATGCACTTGGCCTTCGCGCAGTCGACGGGCGGCTTGGTGGGGCCCGGGTCGGGTGCGGCGGAGGCGGGCTTTCCGTCCCCTCCCGTGGAGCTGGGCTCCTTGGTGCCTCCGGTGGAGGCCGCGGTGTCCTTCGGGGCGACTGCGCGGGCCTCGGAGTCGGAGGTGGAGTCGGCCGAGCAGCCCGTGAGGCCGAGGGCGGCAAGCGACATCACGGCGAGTGCGGAGGCGATCCCGGGCCGGATCCGGCTCGTTCTCCTGGGCGTGGCGCTCGTGGTGCCGGGTGCTGCGGGCATGACGGTGTCCCCCTCCGTGGTGGCTTCGCGCCGGTGGTGTGGGCGCGCAACGGGGTGCGGCGAGTGCCGCGACCGTTCGGTCGTGCGCGCAGACGCGACTATACACAGCACGTATACGCATGGTGCATAGAGGGGTCCCGGGCAGGCTCAGGGCACTCCTGGCCCAGCTGCCTGATGATGTCCGGCGGGAGGCGTGGCAGTGGCGTCACGCCTCCCGATCGACCTCGCAGCGCAGAAGCCACGACGTGAGTGAATAGAGGGCATGCTCTTCGACTTCACGCACGACCACGACGGTGAACGACTCAGCGGTGTGTACGGCGGTGATCCGTCCGGGGTCACCGCCGTGGTGCTGCATGGCGCAGGCACCAGCAGCACGGAGCGATTGCTTCCGCTGGTGCGGGAGTTCGTGACCCTCGATTGCCGAGGGGTCGCCTTGGACTTCTCCGGGCACGGCGAAAGCACCGGCAAACTGCGCGAGTTGAGCCTGCGGCGACGGTTCGAGCAGGCCGTCGCGGTGATCAATGCGTACGCGGGGGCGGACGGGCCGCTGGTCCTGGTGGGGTTCAGCATGAGCGGGCAGACGGTGGCGGATCTCGTCCGGCATTACGGGGATCGGGTGGCGGCGCTGGGGCTGTGCGCGCCCGCCGTGTACGCGGCCGAAGCGTGGGACGTGCCCTTCGGGGACGGGAACGGCCGGTTCAGCGAGATCATCCGGCAACCGGACAGCTGGCGGCAGGCGCCCGCGCTTCAGATGCTGCGGGCCTACGAGGGCCGGGCGGTGCTCGTCGTGCCGGGCACGGACGCGGTGATTCCGTCGGCGGTGACCGAGGCCGTACAGGATGCGCTGGCCGCGCGCGCCCAGTACACGCGGTTCGACCTCACGGACGCGCAGCACCAGCTGGGCCTGTGGTTCCGCGATCATGACGAGGACCGGCGGGAGTTCGTGGAGGCCGTGCTGACCGGCGTCGACGACCGTGGCTGGACGGCCACGCGCGCGTGGGTGGCCAAGTAACCCGGCCCCGGCCGCTCGGTCGCCGACGGGCGCCTGCTGTCCGGTGGCTGAAGCTCCCAGCTGCGCCGACTCACGCTCGACGACGGCACGGACCTGGTGCGACCGCCCAACCCTGTCCGCCGCGACCCGCCGCCGTACGAAGGGCTGCGGCAGGGCCGTCACCTGCGCGCGGGCGCGGTTGCCCGGAAGGGCGGCGGTTTCTGCCCGAACGGGGCGATACGGGGGACGTCCGGCCCTTGTCGTCGGCGCCTATCGTGTTGCCGTGCCGAGCAGCCACGAGGTAGAGGGTGAGCACGGTCGGAGCCCGCGGGCCGGGCGGTCGGCCGACGGCGGCAGGCTGGTGCGGGATGGTGCCTGCGGGGCGTCCGGGACGGGAGCGCCGGTCGCGCGGCCGGCGGTCGGCGCGGCCGGGGCCATGCCGGTGGAGGTGCTGCGGCTGCAGGCGCTGGCCGGGAACCGGGCCGTCAGTGCCCGGTACGCGGCTGCGCCGGCCCCGGCCCAGGGAGCCGTGTCCGGTGCCGGGCCGGTAGTGCAGCGCGATGTTGCGCCCGGTCGTGTCGATGACGCGGTGCAGGACCTCTACGGCCTGCTCGTGGGCTACCGGGGCAGCAGCGAGCGGGTGCTGCGGGCCATCTTGATGCAGAAGGACCACCGCTCGGAGCTGGCGCCCAAGTACCGGGAGAAGTTCAGCCGCAGCCTTGACGACGACCTGCGGGCGCTGCCGGCGGACGACGCGGTCCGCGCCCGGTGCTACCTGGAGTTCGGCACGCTGCGTCCGGCCGACAAGATCTTCCTGGCGGTCCACGGCAAACTCACCGACCAGACCGCGGTACGCCGGATCGCGCCGGAGATCGCCCGCGACCGGGCGGCCAATGAGCGGGAGTTCGCCGACAGCTACGGCGCCCAGTACCCGGCCGACGCCACCCTGCCCGACGGCAGCAGCAGCCGGATCGGCGGGGCACTGATGGCCGAGATGCTCGCCGCGACGTTCGCCGAGCGGTTCCGGACGGCCGCCGTACTGGCGTACGGCGCCCCTCGCGCCGCCGACGACGTGAAGATCGCCACGGTCCAGGCCACCAGCGACGCGGGCCTTCTCTTCGACGCCCTCCAGCGCGAGGACGCGACGAAGATCTGCAAGGATTTCGAGGCCTCGTACCACGAGCCGCTCAAGCAGTACCTCGCGCGCGAGACCTCGCTGCACACCAAGGCCCGCGCCCTGATGCTCATCGACGGCACGGTCGCCCCCGCGGACCGGCTGATCGAGACCGTCCGCATCGCCACCGCCGGCTACACCACGGCGGACGCGGACTTCATCTTCGATGCCGTCAGCCACGCCGACGACGCGCAGCTCGCCGCCTTCCGCAAGGCGATGGAGGCCAAGGACCCACGGCTGCGGAGCATCGACGACACCTTCGGCGGCATGAACGCGGAGCAGCGCGACCGGTTCAACGCCCTGGTCGGGGTCGGCGACAACACCGGCATCCTCGGCGATCCCCTGGTACGGCGGCTGCGCGCGGAGGGGGGCAACGGCGGCGATGGCGTCTTCGACGTGCTGAAGAACTCCACCGGCGCCGCGTACACCGCGTACCGGGAGGCGTACGGCGACACCCGGAGCCCGCTCAACCGGTACGTCAGCCAGTTCGCCGGCAACTCCCAGAAGGGCTGGCTGGCCAGTTATGTCTTCGCCGACCTGCCCGCCCGGCTCGACTACGCCATGGCCAACCCCGGCATGGACGACTACCTCGTCTTCCTGGTCACGTCCTTCGCCGACGCGGGCACCCGGCGCGGCCTGGCCACCGACGCCGCGTTCGGGGCGAAGCTGGCGCGGCAGCCGACCGCCACCCGGAACAAGGTGCTGCTGGTCCTCGAACCCGGCGGCCTGACGCCGCAGGAACGCGCGGTGTGGCTGGACGCCGCGGTCGCCCGGGAGTCGGGCAGCGGCGTCGGGGCGCTCACCGGCAGCGCCGAGACGCTGGGCGACGAGAACCGGGAACTCCAGGTGGCCAAGGAGCGCTTCACCGCCGGCGGGCGGAAGCCCACCCCGGAGGAGGAGGCCGAGCTGGACCGGCTGGCCGGCCGCACCCAGGACGCGCTCACCGCGTTCGTCGCCTACCGCGACGAACTGGAGGCCGCGGTGTCCACCGCGGTGGACATGGCCGTCGGCCTGCTGGTCGGGGTGGCGACCGGTGGCGTCGGCGGCATCGAGATGATCCTGCTCGCCGCCGCCCGCGCCGCCGCCGCGAACGCGCTGGCCCGGGTCGTCTCGCAGAAGCTGGTCCGCGGCGACCGGTTCGACGTGGTCGGCGCCGACGGCGCGGCCGCCTTCGTCACCGGCGCCGTCGACGGCATGCTCAACGTCGTCGGCCCGGCGGTCGGCAAGGGCCTGCGGGCCGCGCCGGAACTCGCCGAGGCCGCGGCGGACGCGGCCCGTACCGCCGCCCCGAACGCCTTCCGCGGCTTCGCCTCCGGCACCGGCGCCAGGATGGCCGAGGGCGCGGCGGTGGGCGGGCTGAGCAGCGCGGTCGACGCCGCGGCCCACGACCAGACCTGGTCCGACGGCTTCGACCGCGGTATGCGACGCATGCTCACCCAGGCAGCTGCCGGAGCGGCCACCGGCGCCGCGGTGAACGCCGTCCCGCCCGCGCTCGGCGCGCTGATGGCCGGCGCGGGTACGGTCCAGGCGTTCGAGGCCGTCATCGACGCGCTGCCGGACGCCGCCTCCGCGCTGGAGAAGGTCACCCTGCGACCCGCCGACGCGGCCGGGGCCGCCCCGGCACCGTCCGTGCAGCCGGTGGTCCAGCGGGCCGACAACTACGGCAAGGAGTTCGAGAGCTTCGTCGACACCCGACTCTGGACGACTGGACTCCCCCCGGACGTCCCGCCCATGACCTGGGTCGTCCCGGGCGCCCACAACCACCTCGACAACGGCATCGACCGGATCGGCGTCGTCATCACCGGCGACAGCATCGACGTCTACCACTTCGAAATGAAGTGGCGCAATCCAGCACTTCCCGGACAGTCCCCGCCCAAGGTGAAGCTCAACAAGCCCAGCCTCGGCACCCAGGCCGGCCCCGCCTGGACCACCGGCGCCGTGGAAAGCCTCTGCGAGAGCGGCCACCCCAGCGCCGTCGCCACCCGCGACTCGCTGCGCGCCATGCTCGCCCAGGCCCGCGGCACCGCGCCCGGCGCCGTCAGCGAGCTCGAGGTCAAAGCCTTCCTGCGGGCCCACATCAACCCGACACGGGTCGTGGTCGTCCCCTCGCACGTCGACACCCGGCGGCTGTGGAAGCAGTTGGCCGGCCTCATGCGCTGGGGCGTCGACGCACGGCTGGTGAAGGTACCGGTGCCGTAGCAGCCGCGCTGCCGACTCCCCGGTCAACGGCCCCATCGGTGACGTCGGCGCGCATGCTCCGGGTCCGCTACAAGGTCGGATTCTCCCGCAGCCAGTCGAGGCGTTCGACGGCCTTTCGGGTCAGGGGATGGTGCGGACCGAAGACACGGGTGTAGTCGTCGCGGCAGCGGGCGAGGAGTTGCGCGGCCTCGGCGCGCTCGCCGTTGTCGATCAGAACGTTGGCCAGGTTGTCGCGGGAGTGCACGGTTTCCGGGTGGCCGTCCCCGTGTTTCCTGGCCGTGGCCGCGAGGATCTCGCGCAGCATCGCCGCTGCCTCTGCGTACCGTTGTTGGGCGTGCAGGACGGCCGCGAGGTTGTTGCACGTGGCGAGCGCCTCCGGGTGGTCCGCGCCGTTGGCCCGCCGCTGGGCGGCGAGGACGTCCCGCATCACCACCTCGGCCTCGTCGAGGCGGCCCAGCCGGCACAGGGCGGCGCCCAGGTTGGCCCGAGCGGCGAGCCCGACGGAGCCGTCCTGTTCGTTGCCGTGCTCCAGGCGGACGATGAGTTCACGCAGGGCCGGTTCGGCCTCGTCCCATCGGTCGGCCTTGCCCAGTGCGGCGGCATGGCGCCCAGCGTCCGCCAGCACCGCCGGGTCGTCCGGTCCGAGGAGGCGGGTCCTGCGCTCCAGCACGTCCCGGTGGAGCGCGACGGCCTCCGCCTCACGGCGCAGGTCCTCCAAGACCCTCGCCAGACCGTTCGCGGCGTCCAGCGTCTGCGGGTGGTCGAGCCCGAGCAGTTCGCCCCGGCTGGTCCACACGCTGCGCCAGATCTCCTCCGCCTTCACGAAGTCGCCCATGTCCCGGACGAGGTCGGCCAGATCGGCGGCGGTCGTCAGGGTGTCCTCATGGACGAAGCCGAGCTCCTCGGCCTGGAGGCGGACCAGATCCATGAACCGGTCACGGGCCTCTTCGCGGCGGCCCTCCATGCCCGCCAGCACCCGCGTGTACTGCCGGAAAGCCAGCAGGGTCTCGGGGTGGCGGGGCCCCAGGCGTTCATAGGCGGCGTTGGCCTTCATCCCGAAGAACTCGTGCGGCGGGATGGCGACCCGGACGATCTCCTCCTCCTGCCCGTCCTCTCCTCCCAAGGTCATGACCAGTTCCGCGAACGGGGGCGGGGACGGGGAGGGAAGCGGGGGCGGAGGCGGGGACGGCTCGTTCCGCCCCGCGTCGTCGTCCCGCTTCCTGCGCCATTTGAGGGCCATGTCGCGGCCAGCTCCTTCCCGGTGGGATCGTCAGGCTCCGGAGTGCACATGCGCGGCCCACAGGCTGGGGCTGCCCCGGAACGTGGTCCGGCACTGCCGGACCGCCCGGTGGAGTGCGAAAGCCGCCTGGTCGGCGTCGAGCCCCGAGGACCCGGCGGCTCTGTCACCGCGCAACTGGCGGTAGAGAATCCTGGCCACCCGTCCCGCCACCGCGTCGTGCACCGGCCACAGGGTGCCGATCGCGTGCGGGTAGCCGGCGACCTGGAAGGCGGAGGTGATGTGGATGGACTCGTCCGCGAGCCGCCCGGAGCCCCGCGCGGTCTCGCAGGCGGACAGTACGGCGAGCCGGGCGTCCGGCAGTTCCAGACGCGAGATGTGATGGACGGTCAGGGGATGCTGCTGGTGGTCGTGGACCAGGAGACGGGCGTGGGACGGGGCGTCCGGATCGCTCACTCCGTGGCAGGCGAAATGCACGTACGGATACGCGGGCAGCGCGCGCAGGACATGGGCGAATGTCGCCTGCGGACCGGAGACGACCTCCGTGGGCAGCAGCGCGCTCAGCTCCTTCACCTCCCGGCGGACGCCGCCGAGCGCGCGGGTTCCGGGGGCGTCGGGCACGACCACGGCGAGCAGATCGCCGGCGGGCTCGGGGCCCGCCGCGCGCTGTCGTGCGTAGGCCAGCGCGCGGACGGTCGGCGTGTACGACGAGACCACCAGGTCGAGAACGGTCCGCGCCCGGCGACCGGGTGGCTCGCCGTGATATCCGGCCGCGTGCAGCGGCAGCGCGGCCAGCGCGCCGACCGGCGACCACCACAGCCGGGGCCCGTCACCGTCGGCCGGCGGGCCGAGCAGCCCGAGCCGGCCGAGGACCGGTTCGGCCACCCGGTCCCAGGTCCAGGCGAGCACCCCCTCGACCGCCTGCTGGGCGCTGCGTTCCCCGGTCGGCGAGGCCGCGGCGGCGAGCGCCTCGTCGAGCCGCGTCACCTGTTCCGCCACCGCCGCGGGGCTCACCCGTGGCAGCGGCACCGACCGCATGCCTTCCGGGAGCAGGATCAGCGCGTCGCTGCGGTAGACACTGGAGTACGCCACCACCACGGGACCGTCTGCGGCGCACGCCAGGATCTCCTCGTACGTCGGGGCGCCGAGAAACTCCTCGAAACCCGGCAGCGCGCGGATCTCGCCGACCAGACGCTCCCACCGGGCCGCGAGGGTGTGCAGCGCGTCGGAGTCGTGACCGGCGGCCTCCTGCTCGGTGATCCCCGGGTCCAGCGCGTCGATGTGGTCGCGCAACTGGACGAAGACCGCGGCGAGCTCCGGGTGCGCGGCGCGCAGCCGCTCCAGTTCGGCGCGCGCGGCGATCGTCCGGCCGAGCAGGACACCGCGCCCCTGTTCGAGGAGCAGCATCGCGTGGTCCAGCCGGCCCAGCTGCACGGCGCACGCGGCGGCGTCGGCGGCCAGCCCCTGGACACCGGTGAGCCGGTGTTCCTGGTCGCCTCGCCGCAGCCGTCTGGTGATGGTGAACGGCAGCAGGGCGAGGGCCAGTTCGAACCCGGCGAGGGCCTCCTCCCAGCGGCCTGCCTCACCGGCGGCTGCGCCCCAGTCACAGGCCGCGGCGACGCGGGACGCGGCCGGGAGGGATTCGATCGCGGCGACTTGCCGGTACGCGTCCTCGGAGGCGCGCAGGACAGCCGGGTCGCCGCCGGCCTCGTACAGCCTGCGGAGCGAGGAGGCGTACGACTGGAGGAAGTTGGCGGTGTGGGCGGCGCCCGGGGGCGATGCGTAGACCGCGCGGCCGAGCGTGGCCACCGCCCGGTTCAGCAGTGTCTCGTCCTCGGTCACCCGGGCCAGGGTGAGCTGTGTGAGCCCGAGGTTGTGCAGGTAACTCGCGTGCTCCGGTTCGCCGTAGGGCGTCTCCGCCACGGCGCGGACGAGGATGGCGATGGACTCGTCCAGGTCTGCCGGGTCGCCCTCGGAACGGTAGCGCTGGTGCAGGGCGTTGCCGAGGTGGTTCAGGCGCTTGGCGAGGTCGGTGCTGCCCTCGTGGGTCCGGGCCAGGACCTGCCGCGCCGCTGTCACGGCCTCGGCGGCGGCGTCGGCGTCCGCGGTCCGGTCGTACCAGGTCTGGAGGATGACGCCGAGGCTCTCGAGCCTGGTGTCGGAGTGCGGGGTCGACCGCGAGGAGCGCAGAGCCAGCCGGGCCAGGTCGGCGGCCTCCCGCAGGGTCGTGAGGTCGCCGACCTGGCGATAGCGCTCGCGCAGGACGAGGGCCAGGTTCGCGACGCGGCCGAAGTGGCTCGGATCGTCGGCGGACTGCTCCGTGACGGCTTCGCGCAGGTGGCGCACGGCCTCGTCGAGGAGCGTCACGTCGCCGGTGCGTTCGCCGAGCCGGAACAGGGCGTTGCCGAGGCTGTTCAGCCGGGCCGGACGGGTCGGATCGGCCCGGCTCGTGGTCTCCACGGATTCGCGCAGCGCCTCGACCGACTCGTGCAGCAGGCCGGTCCCCTCGGTGTACTCGGCCGCCATCCGCAGCGCCACGCCCAGCGCCGCCAGGGCGCGCGGACGCTCGGGATGCCCTGCCGGCGTCGCCGCGTGGGCCGCCCGGGCCGCGGCGACCATCGCCTCGATGTCGGTCGCCGCCGAGGTCAGGCCCGCCGTCCTGCGCAGCGCCTCGGCGAAATGAAGCAGGACCGGCGTCCGGCGGGACGAGCCGGGAGGCGTCGCCGCCAGGACCGACCGCAGCAGCTCTACGGCTTCGTACGCGGCGGACGGTGTTCCGTGGTCCTCGAAGGCGCGGCCGAGGACCCCCGCCAGGTTGTTCCGGGTGGCGAGGATGTCCGCCGCGTTCTGCGGTTCCTCGTCGACCAGCAGGTTCAGGGCGTGCCGCAGCAGCCGCTCCGCCTGCGCCAGGTCGGCCGCGCTGCCCGTCTCCGCCAGCATCAGGCCGAGGGTGTCGAAGGTCAGTGCCGGTTGCTCCGTACCGTCCGCAGGCATCCCGGCGGCTCGCCGCAGCACCGAGATCGCCGCATCCCTGTCCGCGTGGTCGCGGTCGAGGCGGAAACGGTCCGCGAGCATGCACCCCAGGAGACGCACATCCTGCTCGTGGGGAGCGCTCCCGGCCGCCAGCAGCTGCCCCAGGTCGATCGCGTCGTCCAGGTCGGGCCGTTGATGGAAGGACTGCCAGCGCATCACCAGCGTGGAGCGCAGGGCCTCCCGCCAGAACCTCCGTACCCGTTCCGCCGCGGGCGCCTCGCCCAGTGCCGCCCGGCACAGCTCGACGGCGGCGTCCAGCGGAGCGCGCTCGCCCGTGCGGTGGAACTGTCCGATCAGCGCGGCCACCCTCCGGGTGGAGTCCTCAGCCGTTCCGTACGCCTCCGACATCACCGGCCCCCGTGTGTCTCGCTGCCGGCTCTCGACCATGCGCAACAGCGGGAACTCCAAAACCCGATTCTACCCAAGTAGCCCATTCGGCAAGCTCGTTATGCTGGGAGCGCGGTCGGCTGATCGAAGGAGGTGCGGCAGTGAGCAGACTCGGCGACGGGGACGGGAGCGGCAGAACCACCGCGGCGACCGACGGGCCGGGGCACGAACGGCTGGCGGCGCTCTGCCACCGGCTGACGTCTGCACCGGGTATGCCGGACCTCGGCGCGGAGGGAGACCGCCTGGTCGAGCACATCATCTCCCGCGTGCGCGACGGCTGTTCCCCCGCGGAGGTCGAGGACGCCTTCGACGAACTGGAGGACCGGCTCCTCGCCGCCGGGTACAGCGCGGGCCTCGGTTCCTACCGTACGGACACCCCGCCCGCCTACCAGAGTTTCCCCGGCGCCGGACCCGGCCGTCCCTCGCTCTACGTCCTCGCCTGCCCGCGCGGCCGCTGTGCCCGCGTCGAGGCGCCGACGCCCGAGGACGGCGAACCGTCGGCCTGCCGCGTCTTCGGCGGACCACTGCGCGAGATCGGGCTGCGCCCGTGAGCGCGTTCCTCAACGCGCTCAGCGGGAGACTCGCCGAACGCTGGCTGGCGCTCCTGACGATCCCCGGCCTGGTGTACCTCGTGTCGCTGGCCACGGCGGTCACCCTGGGCCAGAGCCACTGGCACGACTTCGGGCGGCTGCGGACGCGGCTGGACTCCCTGGCGGCCTCCCCCGGCGCCCACAGCGCGGGCGCCCTCGCGGTGGCTGCGGTCGCCGTGCTGGCCGGGGCCGCGATGGCCGGTACCGTCGCGCAGGCCGCCGGGGCCCTGATCGAGAAGGTCTGGCTCGTGGAGGCGCGCGGACCGCTGACCCGCCGCCTGACCGAGCGCCGGCTGCGCCGCTGGCAGACGGCTGACGCCGAGTACCGTGCGGCCCTGATGGCCGCGGGCCGCGCCCGCATCGGCAGCCCGGCCGCGGCCGACACCGCCGCCCTCACGGAACAGGCGGAACTGCGCTACGCCGTCCGCAACCGGATCTCCCTCGTCCCTCCCCGGCACCCGTTCTGGACCGGTGACAGGATCACCGGCCCGGACCGCCGTGTCTGGCGCGCCTATCGCCTGGATCTGACCCTCTCCTGGCCGCACCTGTGGCTCCTCGCCCCCGACACCACCCGGACCGAGCTGACCACCGCACGCACGGCCTTGACCTCGGCGGCCCGCCTCACGGCCTGGGGCCTGGCGTACCTCTTGCTGTCCGTCTGGTGGTGGCCGGCGGCACTGGTCGGCGCGGCGACGGTGGCGACGGGCGTGGCACGCGGTCGCACGGCGACCACCTCGTTCGCGGAACTGGCCGAGGCACTCGCCGACTTGCACGGCAGGGACCTGGCGGTGGCGCTGGGCGTGGAGTGCGAGGGGCGCCTCACCGAGACGGTGGGAGAGAGGGTGACACGGCTGCTGAGCAAGCCGGACTGACGGAGCGCCGAACCATCGAGACCGGCCGCTCCAGCTGGTGTCGGTCCGGTGCCGCGGTTCCCCGGGGCACCGGACCGTTCGTCACCTCAGGCCGTAGGCCCGGGTGACGGTCTGGGTGATCGAGCCTCCCGTCTCGTCCTTGGCGGTGGTGCGCAGCGAGACGAAGGACGCCGAGCGGGGCGCGTCCAGGTCGGCCTTCCAGACGCCACCGCGGTGCACGGTCTTCTGCCGGTGCCAGGTGGCTCCGTCGTCGTAGGAGATCTCAAGGCGCAGGGAGGACACGTCGGTCCGCGGGGCGCCGGCCACCGAGGGGGTGAGCGTGAGGTCCGCGTTGCGGCGGGCCCTGCCCTCGTCGTCGAGATCGACCCGGTAGTCGAGCTGCACCAGCGGAACGGCCTTGCCGTCGGCCGCCTCGGAAACGAAGCGCCACTCGGTGCGCGTGGAGGTGGAGTAGCGGCTGAACGAGGGGTTGTCGTTGGCGGCTTCGGTCACGAGCCGATACGGCAACGGCTCCGGGGACAGGTCCCAGGCGTAGCCGTAGTCGTACGTCGACTCGCCGACCAGCGTGTCGCCCTGGTAGAGCGCCGTCCGCTGGGACAGGCCCTGGCCGTAGGTTCCGTCGCCGGAGTGCGCTGTTCCGTTGCTTCCCCAGGCACGTGTCTTGAATTCGATGTAGCCGGTCTGGCGTACCGGGAGATCCTTGCCGAGCAGGCGGGGACGCATGATCGGCGTGAGCCACTTCTCCTCATGGGTTCCGGGAGAGCGATACGAGACCGGTTCGGACGTCTCGGTCACCACGCCCGGGACGGACACGTTCTGCTGCCATGCGAAGTCGCCGTCCGTGGACACCCAGTCCGTCCGCTCTCCGCGCGCCACGGGCTCGGCGGGGAAGCTCCGGACGTAGCCGAAGGCGTAGGGCGGAGCGTCCGACCGGGTCTCCATGGCTTGGGTCTGCTCCCCCTCGCCCCGCCCGAGGGTGACGTTCACCTGTGCCAGGTTCCGGGAGTCGGCCCGGTAGGTGACGTCCTGGGGAATGCCGCCGGTGTGGTGGCTGACGAGGTCGTACAGGTATGACGGGACGGGGTGTGCCGTCGTTCGCAGGCGCACCTTGCGGGTGGGCGATGCGGAGAGTTCGGCGATCAGCGCCTCACCCTCGTCCCGGTTCACCGATGCGACCGCCACCGGCCCGAGGGATCCGTCGGGGTTGCCGTACCAGTGGTTGCTGCGCGCCGATTGCTCGTTGACGACGAGGAGCAATTTCACGCCGGCGGCGTGGGCGGCCTGGGCGCGCTGAGACGGGGAGACGGCGGCGCTCCAGCGCACCACGGCGGCCTTGCCCTTGGCGGACAGGCGGGCGTACTCCGCCGCCGTACCCGTGCCCGCGAAGACGGCGTCCAGCTTCGCCGTCCCATCGGGAAGGGGCTTGGCGCCGTTCTGAACGATGACGTCCAGGTCGGCACCGTCATGGGAGACCGTGAGCGGGGTCTGCGGGGCCCGCCACCTCGTGGTGAAGTCGAAGCCGCCGACCTTGGCCTTCTCCGGCGACGGCTGCACCCAGAGGCTGTCGTAGTAGGAGGTGTCGAATTCGATGCTGTCGACCCAGTCGTTCAGGTTCCCTTCGGGGCGTGCGGCGTCGAACGAGCGCCAATACTCGACCCTGGTGTTCGTCGGCATGCTCGGCTTGGGCGTCACTGCCCGCATCTGGCGTGCCTGGGTCGCGTCGAACATGACCGTCCGATCAGCCGTCAGCTCGACTTCCGGGTCGCCCAGCACGGCCAGTCCCTGGGAGTGCTGTCCATGCGCCCCACGGACAGCCCGGTACATCATCGCGGAGTAGGTGTCGCCGGGCAGACGCAGGGTCAGCCGCCCGGAATCGGGCACCGGGAGCAACCGGACCTCGTGATCCTTGGTGCCCCTGAGCATGACCCAGCCGCTGAGGGGCACGCCGTCACGGTCCTTCGCCACGAAGGTCATGTCATGGCGTTCGGGTTCGGTCCGGGTGTGCAGGACGGTGTGCGCCGCCACCGCGCCGGCGGCGTCCCGTGCGACGACCTGTCCGGTGTAGCCGCCGACGGCCAGGCCGCGGGTGTCGACGACGAGGTTCACCGACGAGCTGCCGCGCGCCGGTACGGTGACCTGGTCGGCGCCCAGGGTGAACACGGTGTCGGGGCTCTGCCCCCGGTCCAGCGTGAGCCGCAGGGTCACCGGGCTGTCGCCGTGGTTGGTGTAGGTGACACGGCGTTCGACGGGCTGCGGGTCACGCGAGAACTTGATCAGGCCGGTGTCGACCGCGCCCGTGGCGACGATCTGCGTGCCGAAGGCGGCGGAGGCGTCGACTCGTCCGGTGCCGCCGCGGTAGGCGGGGGTGTCCGGCATCGACTTGCTGGTGCTCATCAGAGCGTCCTTGAGCTGCTGCCCCGTCCAGTCGGGGTGCTTCTGCGCGAGCAGCGCGGCGACGCCGGCGACGTGCGGCGTGGCCATGGACGTCCCGGAGTAGGTCACGTAGGGGCCCTCGCCCTGCGCGTACTGCGAGCGGGCGGCCAGCACCCGCACGCCGGGGGCGGTCACGTCGGGCTTGAGTCCCTCGTCGCCCTCCCGCGGGCCGCTGCTGGAGAAGCCGGCGATCTGGTCGGCGGAGTCCACCGCGCCGACGGTCAGCGCGGCGGCTGCCGTTCCGGGTGCGTTCACGGTGTACGGGCCGGGCCCGGAGTTGCCCGCGGCGATGACGAAGAGCGCACCCGTTTCCGCGCTGAGGGCGTTGACGCTCCGGCTCGTGAGATCGTCCTGGGTGTGCGCGAACTGACTGCCCAGGCTCATGCTGATGATCCTGGCGTGCTCGGTCCTGGACGCCCACTCCATGGCGGCGATGATCCCGGACGTGGCACCGGCTCCATTGCTGTTGAGGACCTTGCCGATGACCAGGTCCGCCCCCGGTGCGACGCCCTTCTCCTTGCCGTCCGAGGCCGCGCCGGTGCCGGCGATGGTCGAGGCGACGTGGGTGCCGTGCCCGTTCACGTCGTCGATGTCCTCGTCGGCTATGAAGCTCCGGCTGCTGACGACGCGCTTCTCCAGATCCGGGTGGCCGCCGTCGATGCCTGTGTCGAGTACGGCCACCTTCACGCCGGTGCCGATGGCGCCCTGGTTCCAGACCTGCGGCGCGCCGATCTGGGCCGTGCTGTCCGCGAGGGTCGCCTTGAGTTTGGCGTCCAGCCAGATCTTGTCGATCCCTGCGGGTAAGGCCGGCTGTTCGGCGCCCTTCCGGGCTGCCGCGCCCTCCGCCGCGACCAGCGTGTCCCACAGGCTCGCCGTCTCGGCGTGGTCCACGACGACCGCCTCGGCGCGAACCGATGTCAGTTGGCGCTTGACGGTGACGCCGGGCAGGTCCGCTTCGGCGAGCCGCGACGCGCCCGCGTCGCGGGTGCGGGTGACGAGCAGCGGCAGTCCGGCCGTGTGCTCGTCGTCGTATCCCTGGGCGACGAGGGCGGTGACGTTGAAGAGTTGCTTGTCGAGAAGCCCCTGAGCGACATAGGCGTCGGCGTCGTCGGGATACACGTAGGTGCCGGACGCGTCGGTCGTGGTCCGTACCGAGCCGGTGGCGCCCGCGCGGCGATGCACCGTCACGGCCGCAGGCGCCCCGTTCGTCCCGGGGGTGACGGTCACCTTGTCGCCGGTGATCAACGTGACGGTCCGCGTGGACGGGGCATCGCTTGCCGTCGTCGCGACCATCGGTCGATCGGTCGGCACCGCTTGAGCGGCGGGCGACAGGACACCGCTCAGCACCACGACGGCGGAGCCCAGAGCCATCACACCGTGTCTTCGAGCAGCGGAATGCTGCACTGTTCCTCCTAGAAGATGTGTTCGACCGAATGTGATCATGCTCGGTCGACGCCCAGCAAGAGGGCATGTGATCGGAGAGGGACACGGAGGGACACGTGTAACACCGCACGCCGTGAAGCCCGTTGAGGTACCGAGGCAAGCGTCCGTGCACGACGCGCATTCACTCCCCGCCGCCGAGACCGCCGCTCCTCCTGGATTCCTGCCGCGGTGAGGTGGAGTCACTGTTCGTGTCGGATGGCGATGCGAGCGGCGTGAGTTCACTGAAGTCCTTCTGCGCCGCGCTCAGCACGTGGGACGGGAACGCGTCGGCTCACTTCACCAGGGCGAAGAGCTCCGCACGGGCTTCGGTGACTCACTCACCCTGCCAGGACGCTCAACTCACCATCACGGCAACAAAATCAACCCGACGGAACCGCGGAGTGAACGGTCGTGCGTCAGGAGGAGTCGGTCGACAACGCACCGAGAACGGCCGCGAGGCCATGCGGGTCGCGGCGGGCGATGTTGTGACCAACGGGAATCTCGTGAACCCGCCAGCCCGAGTCGTTGCGCAGCCGTTCGGTCAGGGTGACGAACGGGCTACCTGCCCACGCGCCACCGCTGATGAACGTCCGGCCGAGGGCGCGGCTGGGGTTGCCTCCCAGCCTGATCGACTGGATGAAGCTCGCCATGGGATGCGGTCGCGCGCGACGGTCGAGCCCGTCAGGGACTGCAACCCATCGACCGTCGGCGCGGGCGCCCGCAATGAACAACTCCCGGAAGCTGTCGCTGGTCAAAGACCAACACGAATCCCCGTCGTCCGGGACGTAGGCGTCGATGAAGACAAGCTGATCGAGGCGGTCGCTGAGCCGATCCGCGACGCCTGCGATCACCATTCCGCCGTAGCTGTGCCCGCACAGTGCCAGGGGCGTTTCGTCGTTCCGGCCGATGATCTCGGCCACCTGGTCAATATGAGTGTCGAGGTTCGGCGGACGGTCCACATCGACTGCGCCGTCCAACTCCAGCCCTGCCAGGGTCACCGCCTCGACGTGGTGACCGTCTCGGTGCAGCTCGGCAGCCACCGAGTCGAAGACCCATCCACCTTGCCAGCCACCCGGCACCATGACGAACTTCACCGCGTCATCGTAGGTCAAACAGAACCCGACGAGGCCGGCTGGCCGCCAATCGCACGCCTCGGCAACGCTCGGGCTGGCAGCGGCCAACCGCCGGGCGAATCCGACGTGGGCGATGTACTCGTCCTTACGCAAGGCCGTCGGATCCGCTCACGCCTGGGTATCGCACACTGCGCCTCACACGGTCTGCTCGACGTCGAACCGGTTGAGGCCTCGAGCCAAGGCGTGCCACGTGACAGCGGCCTGCGCGGCCTGGGCGGCCTGGGCGGCTTCGAGCCAGAGATGCCGTTGCCCTTGCGCTCCTCGTGATCGCTCAGCTGGTGAAGGGCGTCCCCGCGCAGAGTTGGCCACACGCTGACGTTCAACTGGCGTTTCCCACGGCTCGGGGCTTGCATCGGCACGCGGTTCGGGGTCTGGCTGCGCGGTCTCCCCGGCGGTCCGCGGAACGATCGTTTCCAGGGTTGGAACAGTGGGCTTTGTGGCCAGGAGGCCGGAGGACCTCACGGTGGGTGTCTCCGGTGCCTTCGGTGTGACTGCTACGGATGGTGTAGCCATGAGCTCGTGGTCTGCGCGTGTGGTCCAGAAGCGGTGGGTCTTGTTGGGGTTGCGGAACTGGACCGGCACGGTGGCGCCAGCCGCGGTATCGCGGACCAGGTCGTCGAGGACAGGCGAATGCCCAGTGCAAACTTTGACGTGTGCACGAGCCGCCCCCATCCACCGCATCCAACCGCCCAACCCGGGCGCTCCTGGGACGGAGTTGAACCCGGCGCACGACGACCGGACCACCCACTACTGGGAGGGCCCGGCATCCGCCCCGGCCCACAGGTCGCGCGCCTAGGGCCTGTCCGGCCGATCAAGTCGCAGGAAAGCAACGGCACATATCAGCACCGGTGAGCGGGGTGTGGTGCGTGCAGCTGCAAGGCGGAGGAGGGCGTCGACGCGGAGCGTCGGCAACCGACGACAACGCCGCAGATGTGCGTGCCACACCCCGCGTCTGCGGCATGATCGGCCGGACAGGCCCTAGGCCTGCACCCTGTCTCGACGACGTCGCTGATGTCACTCAGCACACCCTGCAGCCCTCCTCGGCGCCCACGCCGACCTCGCCCTGCAGGAGCACGCCCCGGGCCACGACACCACGGTCGTCGGCCCCACCTCGATCCCGTGAGCCTGAGCACGGAACCCTCACCCAGCGCCGGTGCCTCAGCCAGAGGCAACTGACCGAGCAGCCGACCTCGGTCGGCCTGCGCCTCCGACAGGGCGGCCACGTCCGGCCCCTAGCGAAGACCGGACAGTCCCAGTGTGCCGGGACCACGACGAGCGTGAGGCACACCTCAGCGCCGTGGACGCACGCGGTGTCGAAGAGGGGCGGGCCCCGCTACCGACCTCGTGCAAGCATCGGGAACGAGCCAGAGCAATTCACCGCCGTAGCCGGCCCCGGCCGCCGACTGGGCCCTGGCTCAGCTGGGACGGAGCGCCGTCGTAGGCCGCCTGTACGGCCAAGTGTGCGCTCAGCGGGGTCGCCATGCGTGGTGCGCAGGTCAGGTGCCGGTCGCGCGGATGCTTCGGCTCCCGGTTTCCTCTACCTGTTCGTGGAGGTCCCGTCCGTGGGTACACGGTTGCGGGTCCCCGGATTACGTGTAGGCCACGTCAGGCACCGGCGGCGGCTTCGCCTTCTGGGAGCAGTTCGGGCATCCCCTCCACCAGCACTGCGACCCCGACCACTTCGCCGACCTCGGAACGGCCGAGCCAGACGGGATAGGTGCCGTCCCCTGTCGTCGCGAAGGCCGCCAGTTCACCGCCGGAAGCCTGGTCCCGGATACGCAGCAGGTACATGGAGTCGCTGATGTCCTCGTAGACGTTCGGGTCCAGGTCCGGGTCCGGGTCCGCCTGCATCAGCCCCTTCTCGAAGAGCGCGAGGAGGGGTTCCCAGGCTCCGGCATCGGCGAAGCAGCCGGTGGCGCCGTCGGTGTCGAACCCGGAGATCTGGTTCTCGATGAACAGCCGGGGGTCGTCGTCGGGCCTGAGCGCCATCTCCCAGGTCGCGGCGGGGGCCTCGCTGACGAGCAGGCGGACGGCCATGGTGTCGATGCGCGTGACCTCGCTCCCCTCCCACTCACAGTGGTAGGTGTGTCTGGCCTGCGCCTCCTCCAGTACGTACTCCCCGGGCAGGACGGGGACCGTGATGTGCGGGCCGTCTTCGTGGTCGATGTCCGGGCCGGAGACAGCGAGCAGCCCGCTGGGTACGCGCAGGGTGCCGATGCGGCGTGGCTCCACGATCGTCATCTCGGGGTGGTATCCGTCGGTCACGCGCACTCCGGCCCGGAACAGCTCACCGATCGGTCCTGGCTGCGCGGGGCGGGGTGGACGCCAGCAGGTGGTGGGCGCAAGCCCCCTGCCCTCGGTGGCCGCCGCGGCCGCCGCGGCCGGCTCGACGATCTCGAATACCGGCGGCTTCGTCAGCCCGTGCAACCGGGCGGAGAACAGGGGCCATTCTGTGAAGGCGGGCCGGTCCGTCCAGCGCTCGTCATCGTCGGCCCTGGGCACGGTGATGTAGGAACCCCCGCGCTTGCCCTGGGACTCCTCCACTCGCCGGCCTCTTCCGTCCGGGAAGAGCTCAACGGCGATGCGCGGGCACGCTTCGTCGAACTCCGCCATCTCCGGGCCGGTGTAGTGCCAGCGGACGGCGTACCGGCGCAGCAGCCGCGTCGGGTCGTCCAGCAGCCGCATGTCCAGGTCGTAGGTACGGCGGCCCTGCGCGTCGTAGACCCACAGCCCGACATAGTGATCCCGCCAGGAGACGAGCCGAACCTCCAGCGGAGCCTCTCGGCCCGCCGCCCGATACACCACAACGTACGGAAGCCCGGCGGCATCCCGCTCACGGGCCTCTTCCTCGGATATCGGCCGCCAGGGGACGCGAGTCTCCGGATCCCACGCCTGCGCGTACCCCACCTCGACCACCATTGCCGCTCCCCCGCTCGCGTACGTCACGAGCTGCAACATAGCCGCCACCTGTGACAACGCCCTTACCGGGCCGGGCGTGCGACACCCTCGCCCGCGCCAACGGCACGGCCAGGGCAACTAGTACTGCAACGGTGCACATGCGGGGGCTCGTTGCGCCGCTGCAGCGGAGGACAGTTGGACGCTTGCGGAGGAGGCCGGGCACGCGGGCCCTATCGCATCCAACGGCTGCTGAGCCGGATCGAGTGGGACGCCGGCGAGGTCCTGAACGACGTGCGCGCGCGAGTACGTCGTCGAACACCTCGGAGACCGGGAGCCGTCCTGATCGTCGACGACACCGGCTTCCCCAAGAAGGGCATCCGCTCGGCCGACGTGGAAGGGCAGTACTCCGGCACCGCCGCCCTCACCGAGAACAGCCAGATCGGGGTGTTCCTCGCCTATGCGACATATCGCGGACGCACGCTCAGCGACCGGCGGTTGTATCTGCCCATGTCTGCCCACGTCTGCCCACGTCCTGGACGGACGCCCGGGAATGATGCCGGCGGGCTGGCATCGACGACACGGTCCGGCTTCGAGACGAAGGTGGTCGTGGCCAAGGCGATGGTCCGCCGGACCATCGCCGAACTCGCAGCCAGATTCCGCGGGGCCTGCCCCCAGCCGTACCGCCGCGCGAGGTCAAAAACCGGGCTGCGGAGGAACGTCTGATCGCACGAGGCGGACTCGCGCGGCTGGTATGCGGCCGGGCAGGTAGACGAATCCGTTGCCGTTGTCGAGGAGCAGCCCCTCGTCGATGCCGTCCACGGACCAGATATCAACCGGCCCACCGGTGTTGTTGATCTGCAGGAAGAACTCTGCTGTCTCCTCGCCCTGACAGACGAAGATCCCCTCCACCTCAGGGCGGCGGCTGCCGGCGATTCCCCGTGCCGCGCCCATCCGGGTCCAATCCAGGCCATGCTGTGCGATCGACTGCCGATTGCGCACGGACGAAACGTGGAAGAGGTTCGAGGTATCAAGCACGTCAGGAGTATAGGAGGCAGTGAGGCTTCCTCCTCAGGCTGAGGCGGTCAGCTCCAGGGTGAGGACGGCCTTGACGAGGTCAGTGCTGCGGGTGGTGCTGCAGCTTGGAGCTGCTCCAGCAGTGGGGGTGGCAACCGGTTTACCTCCAGCCAGTCCGAGGCGACGTCGATCGGTACACGCACCGCACTCTGCGTCGACGGCGAGTCGTGCACGGTCACGTCTACCGGGTCACCAGCAACCACGTCCAGCCGGGCGCTGCGGCCACCGGCCGGCCACTCGGTTCCTCAACGGCGACACTTCGGGCCCTGTCTGCGAACCGGAAGAGCTGGAACGCCTGCGCTCCGTCAACCACAGTTGCCTCTTGCGCACTTGATGGGCCAGGTTGCTATGCCCCTGATCCTCTCTCACCCACCGGTCAGGAAGACAGCCACGCCTGGGCTCAGCCCGGCACGTCCATCAGTGCGGTGACATAAGCATCCAGCCGCTCCTCCACGGCTCGCGTCGTCAGCTCTGTCCTCCCCGCCGCTCGCCATGTCTGAGCCACCGACTGCACTTCTTCTGACGATGCCAGCCCGTCCCGGACCAGCCAGTACAGCCGCTCGCCCGCGTCCGCAGCCAGCTCCCCGCCAGCCCGCTCATACGCCTCGGGGAACCGTAGACCCCACGCCGGGCCGTGCAGCAGCGCGAGATTGACGGAGCAGTGCGCCACATCGAGATCTGCCGGGCCCCAGGAGCTCGCCGCCCAGTCGACGACCCCCGTGATCCGGACGTCTGCCGACTGTGAAGGCGGCATGTCGAACAGTACGTTTCCCGGCTGGAAGTCCCGGTGCAGGAACCGCCCTTCACGGGGCGGCGGGGACCTGCGGATGAGGTCGACGGCGGCTGCCCATGCCGCCGAGTCGGCACCCTTGGGAACCATGACAGTGTCGGCGGCCGTCAACGTCACATACTCGCGGGGCGGCGCAGCGGGTCGCACAGCGTGGATCGCCACGAGCTGACGGGCCAGCAGGGGGACGCGCCGGTCCAATCCCTCGTCGTCGAGGACGGTCCGACCCGCCAGGTGTGTCATCAGGAGCGACGGATACTCACAATGCGCGGCGGTCGGATCAACCGCGACCAGTCCAGGAGCCGGCACGCCGGTCCCCGGGAGCAGGGACAGGGCACCAGCCTCCCGGTCCAACCAGTCCTCGGCGTGTTCCACGTTGACGAAGGTCCGCAGCACCAGGTCACGCGTGCCTCCGCTTCGCGTGCCGATGGTCAGCTTCCGCACTTCGGCGGTGATACCACCGTGCAGCACCTCGGTTCTGACCACTCGTTCACCGGCCTCCAGGTGCCGGCTCACCCAGGCGACGGTCAACGGTCGGACAGTCACCTCCGCATAGTGGTTGGTCACCGTGCCACCTCATCATCCGGCCGGCTACCCGCGCAGACTCTTTACGGGAAGCGATGACCGCGCGCCCTAGTTCGGCAAAACCAGGGTCAGGCACAGGCCACTCGGCGGCATCGGTGCGGCACCCGCAATCACGCAGCTCCCCTCCCTCATCGCCAACGAGACGGGACACCCGTTGCCGCGAGAACCGCACGCCTTGTCACCGCTGACGTGAGGCGGTCCGGATGCGGGGCCGCTCGCCCTGCGGGCACATACCGCAGCTCTCGAATGCCGACGCTCCACGGGTGGTCCCGGCACACGACCGAGGTCGTAACCGGCGCGGTCACAGGTGCCCCAGCCGCTCCCACCAAGGCCCTGCGCGACCCGTTTCGACGCCGACGACCGGCTCCACCACATCGGACCCACCGTCCTGAACCTGACCGTCCTTCCCCGCGAAGGCCATCACCACGAGGAACACGGCGTAGAAGGAGATGACAGCGGCGACGTCGCCCAGGCTGTCCCCGAGAGTTTGGGGATCTGCGCCGCTGATGGCCGTGACCCCGCTGACCGTGGTCGCCTCGGCACCATGCGCGGCGAACTGGCCCGGCGCCCGCTTCCAACCTCCACCTGCCCGAACCCGCGCTCCACCTCCTCCCCGGCACCCTTGCCGCCACCCCCGGCGCCCTGTACACCGCCCAGACTCTGTACCGACCTGCACAGGCACTCAGCCGGAGGCGTGGATAACCTGCCGCCACGGGCGCGGGGCCGTCGTCAGGACCGGGAGTTGCTGGTCCAGGCCTTTCGCAGTCCGTAGACGGCAGCCCCGAGGGCGAGGACGGCAGTGCCGGAGATGACCGTGCTCAAGGGCAGGGCGAAGGCGAGGACCGCGCAGCCTGCCAGCCCGATGACGGGGACCAGCCGGTTGGGCCGCCCCTCCTGCGGCGTGAGGGTCCAGGCGCAGACGTTGGCGATGGCGTAGTAGGCCAGGACCCCGAAGGACGAGAACCCGATCGCGCCGCGCACGTCACTCGTCGCGGCGAGCAGGGCGACGACGGCCCCGACGACCAGTTCGGCGCGGTGCGGAACCCCGAAGCGCGGGTGCACCGCGGCCAGAGCGTGCGGCAGGTGCCGGTCGCGGGCCATGGCCAGGGTCGTGCGGGAAACCCCGAGGATCAGCGCGAGGAGTGAACCGAGCGCGGCGACGGCGCCGCCCACGCGAACGACGGGCGCCAGCCAGCCGGCGCCCGCGGCCCGTACGGCGTCCGACAGCGGGGCGGTGGCCTCCGCGAGCCCAGCCGGCCCCAGCACCATCAGGACGGCGACGGCGACCAGAGCGTAGACGGCGAGGGTGATGCCGAGCGCGATCGGGATGGCGCGCGGGATGGTCCGGGCAGGGTCGCGGACCTCCTCGCCGAGGGTGGCGATGCGGGCGTAGCCGGCGAAGGCGAAGAACAGCAGGCCCGCAGCCTGGAGCACTCCGCCGGCAGTGGCCTCCGAGCCGATGTCCAGCCGCGCCGTGTCCGCGCGGGCGGAGGCCAGGGCGGCGACCACCACGGCAGCGAGCACGGCCAGGACGACCGCGACGACGGCCCGGGTGAGGAGCGCGGACTTCTGCACCCCCGCGTAGTTCACCGCGGTCAGTGCCACCACGGCGGCCACGGCCACCGCGTGGGCCTGGCCGGGCCACAGGTAGGCGCCGACGGTCAGAGCCATCGCCGCGCAGGAGGAGGTCTTGCCGACGACGAAGGCCCACCCGGCCAGGTAGCCCCAGAAGTCGCCCAGCCGCTCACGCCCGTAGACGTAGGTGCCCCCGGACTGCGGGTACAAGGCGGCCAGCCGCGCCGAGGACGTCGCGTTGCAGTACGCGACGACCGCCGCCAAGGCCAGGGCGATCAGCAGCCCGGATCCGGCAGCGCCGGCCGCCGGGCCGAGCGCAGCGAAGATCCCGGCCCCGATCATCGAGCCCAGCCCGATCACCACCGCGTCGGACACACCCAGACGACGCTTCAGCGCGCCCGCGCCGGTCGGAGCCCCCACCGTGTTCATCACTGACCCCTTCTCACGCCTGTCTTCGATCCGGCGCACCGTAGCCGAGGAAGATGTCGTGCCGGGGCTGCCATAGGAAGCTCCAGCACCGATCGTCAGGAGAGAAACAGCCCCGGGCTCTTGTCGAACCCCGCGCCCACAACGACCGCCGACATCAGACCACCACCCCACAAACCCGCACGCCACCACCGCCCAGGGCGGCAACCACGGTCCGGTTCAACGCTCAAGGCATCCAGGATTCCGCAAACTCGCGCACCTCCGCGTTCGACATCCCGGCCCATCCTCCCGCGGGTCTGGTCTGCCTGACCTGCAGCCTCGTCCGCACTCGGAACGGAGCCAGTACCTCCCGGATGCGCTCGCCAACGACGGCCCGCCCATCGAGCCGGGGTAGTCGACCACCCACCGCAACGAGGCCCTGCAAATGCCGGGGAAGTTGCGGCGGAAGGTGGTGTTGGCGAGGCCGAGGCGGGTGGCCAGGGCCAGCGCGCTGGGGGCCGGTGCTCACGGGTCGGGGTCAGGCCAAGTCGCCACAAGGGCGCGCCGATCTGGAAAGCGGGGGCCGGCGATCATCTCCTGGGTTGTCTCACCGTTGAGCCAGCACACTTGCTCGGGGCCGCCGTCGCCGGTGT
Source organism: Streptomyces sp. NPDC001858 (assembly GCF_053594615.1). NCBI lineage: Bacteria > Bacillati > Actinomycetota > Actinomycetes > Kitasatosporales > Streptomycetaceae > Streptomyces > Streptomyces sp. NPDC001858. The sequence continues at coordinate 73,431 of NZ_JBSFEV010000030.1, read as the reverse complement.
CGAACAGGCAGCACACTCCGCCGCTGGCGGCGGTGAGGCCGGTGAACGCCTCCCTGACGCGAACCGACCGCGCGAACATGCGGCTCATCTCCGACGTCGCCGCCCAGAAGTCCATCGACGCGTAACGCGGATGCAGGAAGGACTGGAACCGGATCGTCAGGTAGACGTACCCGATCTGGATGCGCCCGTCCGCCTCGGGTTCAGGGCCGCCCGTCTCCGCGTACTCGCGCAGTGCGTCATCGACGTCGAACATGATGGACGTGTCGAGCTCGAGCGTGCTGCTGGTGGAGCAGTCGACCGGCTCGCTCTTGAAGTCGGAGGTGAACGGGAGGACGAGCCGTTCGCCGCCGGGCAGTGTCAGCTCAAGCGGCGGCACGCGACGGGACGGTGGCGCCAGCTCGGCCAGATTGGCCAGCGCCGTGGCGATGTTTCGGGGACGCAGGTAGATGTCATAGCTGTAGGTCAGCCCCATTTTCCCCCTCTGCTGGTCCGAACCGCACCTTCTCACGATCCGCTCCCGGGGCGCCTGCCGGTTTCTGAGGGGGCGGTCGATGGTGATACGGAGGCTTCGCAGACGTCGCGGGCCCGAAGTGGGCCGGTTGCCTGGTTGAAGACGGCGAGGATGCAGGGGTAGTCCGGCTGCTCGGGCAAGTCCGACTGGTTGGCCTGGGCGGGGATCCGGTCGGCGAGGGCGATGACCGGTCTTCCGGGCGATCGCCAGCTGCGGACCAGGCACCGGTGCAGGAACAGGATCCCGTAGGTCAGGAAAACGCACCTTGATATTATCGTCATCACGACGATAATCTACGGATCGTGAACGAGACACCTTCAGAACCCATCGCTCTGGCTTGCGAGATGTCCGACGAGGAACTCGCTCAGCGCGCAGCGGAAGTAGCCACGAGTTGGGTGTCCGCGGACACTCCCCTGTCGCAGGCTCAGGGATGGGATCTGGTCGGTCTGCAGTACGCCGGGTCCGCGCAGGGCGAGATGCACGCGTGGGACCGCGTCGGAGCCTGGCAGCAACAACTGGTCCAGGCGCTGAGGGCCGCTGACGACTCCGCGGAGGAGTGCGGCTCTATCCCGGCAGCGAGGAGCCAAGCGGTCGCGCAGATGCGCGACTTGCTTCTCACCGGCATTCGCTCGGCCGATCAGCTCAACAAGACCTGGATCATCTCCACCGACCCTCGAGCCGGGCTGCGCGCCTTCATCAGCCGGAGCCAGTAGAGCGACGGACGGCTCAAGGGTCCTGCCCGACACACCACCGAAACGACTCAACGAAGGAGCGTCCATGGGCTACGACTGGCTCGTCGAGGGAACCATCGAACTGCGCCCGCCCGTCCCGCTCGCGCGGCTGACAGAGCTGGTCGACCAGGACACTTTTCGGGGAAAGTGCCAGGTCGCGCCCCACGGGCTGGGCGAACCGGAGCTGGCCGAACTTGCCACCCGGGCCCGCTGGGTGCTCGTTCCGGACGCCGAGCCGAGCACTGACGGCCAAAGCAGTCCGCAGGCCATCAAGTACCTGCGCGTGAATGATCCCGGGATCGAGTCGCCCGAGGTCGACGAGCGGCTTGCGGGCCTGTCGGCAGTCATGGGTGCGGACCACGTCTTCGTCGGTCGTCTTCGCTACTGGGGTGACCTCGGGGGTGAGGACGGCGAGATCGTGCCTTCTACGAACGGCCGGCCGCCGGCGTGGAACCAGATCGGAGGCCGGTTCTGGTGACGACACCCCGCAGGGGTTCACGGCCTTGGCAGCCTGCGCGAACAACTCCAAGACCCGTCCAATCCTCTGGAGGCGTTCGGCATGGGCGCGGACACCGCGGCCCGGGCTGGGTCGGGGCCGGTTCGGATTCGGATTCGGGGACAGTCCTGAGCGCATCCGCTCTCACCGAGACACCGTTGCAGTACTAACGACATCGAGGGCGCTTCGTAGGATCTTCCGGCCTTCCTGCTCGCCGCGGTCAGGGGGCGCGCAGTTGCCGACCACCGCCACCTGGTCGGCAGCATCAGCCGTGCCGTCCTGGCCCTCCTCAGGCCCGATCGGTGCCCGCGCCTGATCTTCCAGCGAGCGTTCTCTCTGAACGGCTGACAGCGCCAGGTGCGCGGCCTGCGAGCCAGACCGCGATCCGCTCCTTGAACTCGCGGTTGGCGTAGGGACTGTCGCGAAGAGTGATCCATTCCAGGTGCTGCAGGATGTTCTCCGAACGGTCCGGGTGGCGCACCGCGAGCACATCGACGCCGATCTCGCCCGTCGAGGCAGTGACGTACACGCTGCCGTCGAGAGCCATCATGGCGAAGCCCGGGTGGCCCGCGTGTATGCCGAGGAATGCCGATGCCGCGCCCCGGCCCATGATGTCCCAGGTGTCCAGGAGCCGAACCCGGGTCCACAGCGTCGGTGCGGCGCTGTCGCGGTGCAGGTTCCGCAGGGCGGCCCGGTGCGTGCGCGTGCCCTGTGGAAGCTTGACGAGAAACGCACGCCGGTCATCAAGAAGCCCCGAGGAGACGGCGAGGTCGTACCAGTCCTCATTGAGCCGCTCGACGAGCCGTGGGGTGTCGTACCGGTGAGAGAAGCCGCCGACCACGTCCTCGGCACCGTATCCGGCGACGAACGGCATGGTGCCGTCCGGAACGGCGTCCGGGAGCACCTCAAGGCCGGCCTGCCGCAGCGGCCGATACACCTTGCGGTCTCGCTCCTGGGTACCCACGGTCCCTGTTTTACCAGGCCACCGCGCCAAGAATCCCCCGGGCCGGCGCCTCCCAGTTTCCCGACGCCCCGGATCGGACCGGTGCCCGGACCGGTCGCATGACCGGCCGGTCAGGACCTGGCCATCCGGCCCGTTCCAAGTCGGCTGGGCGGCACAAGCCGCTCTGCCCGGGGCTACGGGATGGTCCGTAGGCGTAGGTGCTGGCACGGGCGCCGACGGCCGGCTCGGGGTGAGTGAAGCAGGTCCTCCACGAAACCCGATGCGACCACAACCCTCCGGCCGAGCTCAGCGGGGACGCCCAGGCGTGCGCCCCGACAGCACCGGTCATCGCGCTTCGTTCCACGCCTCCAGGGCAGCCACCGCCTTCACCCCGCAAGCCAGGACTTCGAAACTTGTGCCAACTGACTTGTCACGGATCAATCGCCCACGCGACGAGGGCCGAGGGAGACCCCGCCTACGGTTCGACAATGTGCCGCAGGTAGGACTGCGGGTCGGCGAGGTAGCGGCGCCAGTGATCCACGACGCCGAGCTCCCCCCACGCCACCCTCCGCATACCCTGCTCACCGACCTCGATGATGTCCGCGCCCGGCAGTGCGGTCAGCAACGGGCAGTGCGTGGCGCAGACGACCTGGCCGCCCTCCTTGGCCAACCGGTCGATGTGCCCGATCAGTTCGAGGCATGAAGAGAAGGAGAGCGCTGCCTCCGGCTCGTCGAGAACATAGAGCCCGGCGTCAAGGAACTTCCCGCGGAACGCCGCGAGAAAGCCCTCACCGTGGCTGACATGGTCCGGCGAGAACCCCTCCCTGCCCAGGGCGTCCAGCGCGGTCTCGGCACGTAGGAAGAAACCCTTGCGAGCTGACCAACTGGTGGCCATACGGCGCCCGCGCCCCGAGGCGGCGTCGAATCTCATGCGCTCGCCGAGGGCCGACTTACCGCGCGGGGAAGCGTAGCGCCAGTCGTGGGAGCCGCCGTAGGAGTCCAGGCCGAAGCCCTCCGCCAACGCCTCGACCAGAGTCGACTTCCCCGAGCCGTTCTCACCCACCAGAAAAGTCACCGGTGCGGTGAACCGCAGCCCTTCGTCGAGAAGCTGCCGGACACACGGCACCGACCAAGGCCAGGTCCCCTCGTCGTACGAGGAGAGATGGGCATACGCGCGCTCGATAATCACGCAACCAGTGTCGCCCGCCTCGGAAAGCGTCCGGCTGCCCGGCGGGCCTGCGGGCCTGCGGTTGAGCCGGGCCTTTCTCCGGGCCTTCAACGTCGGCTCGCTCAGGGCCCATCGGGCGTCGGACGGGCCGCTGCGGTACCGCTTCCGCCGGCTCACGCCGAAGCGTGATCGTAGATCTGGCGGACGATTCTGTTCCGCTGCTGCTGGGCGTTCCCGTTGCCTCGTGACACGCCCGGTACGAGTGCGTCACGATGATCGCTATGACCGACGGAATTGCATGGCTTGCCGCTCCCCAGTCGATCGCCTTCGGCGGCTACAGCGTGGTGCTCGCTCGAGGGTTGGACGCCGAAGAGCTGGTGTCTCGGCTGACCGCGACAGTGTTCGGGCCGACGCGCACGCCGCGTAGTCTGGCCCGCCTCACCAGCAAGGAACTGATCGATATCGTGGAGGACGGCCCCTGGGATCCCTACCCCACGATCGGTCTGCGTTATGGAGAGATCGACGAATGGGTGTTCGTGGTCAAGTACGGTGGCTGGCAGGCGGAGTTCGGCCCGGAACCACCTGTTTCTCGGGATGGTGCACACGTCTTCCAGCTGGAATTCGAAGAGGCGAACGGCAAGCCTGTGCCGCCGCAGTTCTCCTACCTTCATGACGATCGCCTCATGTGTGCCTTCAATCTCCACCTGGACCGTTCATGGGGATACGACGGCGTGGACGGTGACCGCGAGGTGGCGATACGCGTCGAGGAGATGCTGGCCGCTGCCGGACTACCAGACGACAACCTGCCTCACCGTGAAGTGCACCGCACCGCACTGGAGATCATCGAACGACACTTCGGCCTCTCCCTGCCACACCGACAAATCCTGGAGGCCGAGCTTCCCGCTGTGATCCTGGAGATCGCCGAGCCGGAGAACCCCTCCGACTGAAGCGGCTGGAGGGCGTCCGAAAGGCCTGTCAGAGGGCTGTTCTTGCGAGGCGCCGCACGAGGAGCAAGGCCGTGGTGAGAACTCCGTGGGAGCACCGCCAAGAGGGGTACTGCCGGGGGCGATGCCCCCTCGAAGGCGTCGAAGGCCGGGTTCGGGTCCAGCGCCCGCGCTCGTGGGGTTTCTGCCCGCTCCGCCGAACCTCTTCGTCCAACGTACGTGTGAGACGAACCGCCGCTCTCCGAAGGTAGCGCGCGATCGCCGTCGAAGGCGAAGCTCCGCCCACCGCCACCAAGGCGAACCGGTAGGACGTGCGGTTGTTGCCCCGGGGAGGGGGAGGCTTCGCGAGCTACGCCGCGTCGTTGCGGGTCTAGCCCGGCCGTCGGCCGCCTCCGTGCCTTACGCCCGTGCCCGCCCCAGCTCGCGCCACCCGGCCCAGCGGGGCGCGGTGGTCCGTTCCCGGCGGCTCCCACAGGGAGCCATCGCGCCTCGGCGTTCGCCGTACCCGCCGGGGGCTCCCCACCGCGCCCGACCGAGGAGCGTTCGGGCTGCGGCCCGTGCTGCGGCGCAGTGGTCAGGGTTGTGCCGCACGGGCGGTCAGGGGACCCGGATGCCGGTGTCGGTGATGCGGGTGATCGCCTCGAGTGTGAGGGCGCGGTCGTGGGGTTCGGTGGCCAGGGCGCGGTGGAGGGTCAAGCCCTCGATCAGGGCGTCGAGTTGGCGTGCGGTATTCGGGTCGAAGTGCTTCTCGAGGTGGACGCGGCTGCGGCGCATCCATTCGTGGGTGAGTTCCCGGTAGGCGGGTTGGCGCGCGGCGAGGGTGTACAGCTCCTGGGTCAGGACGAGGTCGCGCTGACTTCCCTCGGACAGGGAGTGGATGAGGTCGGCGACCGCCTTGCGGGCTTGGTCGGGGTCTGCCGGTGCGCTGAGATACGTGTCGAAGACGGCGACGATGTGGTCCGTGAAGCGGCTGAAGGCTTCGCGCAGCAGGTCGTCGATGCCGTTGAAGTGGTAGGTCATCGACCCCAGCGGGACGCCGGCGCGGGCGGCGATCTTACGGTGGGAGACGCGCGCGATGCCCTCCTCGGCGATCAGGTCGAGGGTCGCGTCGAGGATGCGCGGGCGGCGCTCTGGGTCGGTGTGTCCGGTGGCCATGGCGACAGACTCACAGACTCCGCACCACGCGGGCGGGATTGCCGACCGCGACGACATCGGCGGGGACGTCCTTGGTGACGACGGCTCCGGCGCCGATGACGGAGTTGTCCCCGATGGTCACTCCCGGACACACGATCACTCCGCCGCCGAGCCAGACGTTGTCGCCGATGGTGATCGGCTTCGCGGCCTCCAGCTTGTCGCGGCGCGGCTGCGGTTCCATCGGGTGAGTGGGCGTGAGCAACTGGACGTTCGGCCCGATCTGGCAGTCCTCGCCGATCGTGATGGCCGCGACGTCCAGGGCGGTGAGGTTGAAGTTGACGAAGGTCCGGGCGCCGATGGTGATGTTGCTGCCGTAGTCGACGTACAGCGGTGGGCGGACGTGCGCCTCGGCCGCGAGCGAGCCCAGCAGCTCGGCCAGGATCGGCTTGGCCCCCTCGACGTCCTCGGCGTAGGCGGCCTGGTAGCGGGCGGCCAGGCGGACGGCGCGCTGCTGTCGTCGGCCGATCTCGGGGTCGTCGGCGATGTAGAGGTCGCCCGCCTCCATGCGCTGCGCGTTCGTGCGGGGGTCGTCCGCGAAGTGGTCCGTCGGCATGCGTACGAGCGTACACCGTCGAGCGTACGAACGTACACTCGACGGCATGGAGGCGCCCGCGTACGCAGTGGACGGGGCTTACCGGCGGCGGCCCGGGAGGACTGCGCTCAGCAGGATCACGAGTATGCCTGCGAAGGGGACCACCAACAGCCCCACGCGGAGACTGGTCGCGTCGGCGACGAGCCCGACCATCGGCGGGGAGAGCAGGAAGCCGAGGCGCATCAGCCAGGAGACGACGGTCAGTCCGGAACCCGGCTTGAGGCCGGGCAGCTCGTCTGCCTCGTGCATCGCCGCCGGTACCAGGGTGGCCACGCCGAACCCGGCCGCGGCGAAGCCGAGGATCGTGCCGGGCGCGGTGGGCACGGCGAGCGCCAGGCCCATGCCCACCGCGGCGATAAGCCCGCCACCGCGAGCCACCGCGCACTGACCGAACCGGTCGACGAGCCGGTCACCGATGATGCGGCCGATGAACTGGGCCCCGACCAGGGCGATGTATCCGCAGGCGGCCAGGGTGACCGATGCGTGCAGGGAGCCGGCGAGGTAGAGCGCCGCCCAGGAGTTGCCCGCGTCCTCGACCAGCGTGCCGGCGGTGGCGATGACGACGAGCGCTGCCAGCAGGTATCCGACCCGCAGGCCGGTGAGGGCGGGGGGCCGCTCCCCGCGCGGGTCCGCGTCACCGTCTGTGTCCGCGCTCTCCGCGGGCCCGGCGTCGAGGCCGGGCAGGCAGTAGCGAAGGGCGGCGCAGGCGGCGACCCCGAAGACCGCGGCCGAAAGGAACAGGTGCTGCCCGCGCGACAGGTCCAGCGCGATCGCGGCGGCGGCCATGGAGCCGCCCGTGACCGCGCCGACGGACCAGATGGCGTGGAAGGAGTTGATGATGGAGCGCCCGTAGTGGCGCTGCACGCGCAGACCGTGGGCGTTCTGGGCGACGTCGGTGAAGGCGTCCATGGCTCCGGCCAGGAACAGCGCCGCCGCGAAGATCGCCACCGTCTCCGCGAGGCCCGCGGCGAGGACTCCCGCGCCGGTCAGCAGCGTGCCGGCCACCGCGACGCGCGCCGAGCCCAGCCGGCGGACGAGCGCTCCCGCCGCCGGCCCGGCGGCGATGGCGCCGGTCGCGAAGGCGGCGACCACCCACTCCCGCTCCGGCCCCGCCCGCCCCTGCTTCGGCCCCGACCCGTCGGCACGCGCGCCGCGTGGACGCTCCCGCCGCCCAACTCACGAACGCCGGCCTGGTCCTGGACGGCGCTTTGCCGTCCAGGACCAGGCCGAACAGCGCGCTGGACTGCGCGCGATGAGGTGCGCGATGAGGTGCGCGGTGAGGTGTGCGACGGCGTCAGCGACCCCTCCTGCGGGTGTCGGGGTCAGGACCCGTTGGTCAGGCGCTCCCAGCCGCCTACGCGTCGGCTACGGCGTCCTGCCCGGAGCGGCCAGGACGCTGTCCCGGTAGGGCGTCAGGGTGATCGGGCCCATCAGGCCGGTGTTCTGCCAGTCGGAGGTCTGGTAGTTGCTGTCACCGGAGGCGCGCACGGCGTTGAAGAGCGTCGTGGCGACCTTGACCACGATGGTGTTGCCGCCCGGCTCGAGTGTCCTGCCGAGGTCGACGCGGTCGCGGTCCGACTGGTTGACCGTCACCGGCTTCCCGTTCACCGTGACGGTGGCGGTGTCGAGGACCTTGCCGAGTGAGAGGTAGGCGCCATCGGTGTTCTTCCACGTCGGGGGCAGGTCGACGGTGGTGGTGTAGACGCCGATGCCGGAGGACTTGCTCAGGTCGACCGGTGCGGTGATGTCGCGCCACGACGGCAGGGTTCCGTCGTCCTTCGCGGTCAGGGTCTGGCGGGGCTGGTCGGTCTTGACCGTCGTGTACTGGTTCGCGCCGGGGGTCCAGGTCTGGGCGTCGAGCGTCCAGGTGTTCAGCCGCCGCGCGGGCGCCAGACCGTTCACATCGGCCGTGCGGGTGGTGCCGTCGCTCAGCTTCGCCGTCACGCGACCGTCCTGTGCGGAGCGCACCGTCATCGTGGTGCCGTCGACGGAGACGACGTCGCCGTCGCTGCTCACCGCGTGCAGGGGCGCGGCCGTCCGGAGGCCGGCCTTCTGGTTCGCCAAGGCGAGGATGACTTTGTCGTAGGGCGCGATCCGTACGTGCACCACCTTCACCCCGTCGGGGGTGCTCGTGTAGTTGCCGACCGGTTCGATCCGGCCGGTCCACGTGTTCATCGTGTACGGCAGTCCCGTGCCGCTGAGCGTGAGGTCGGTCTCGACCGTCGACGCGGATCGGTTGTAGACGAAGTCGTACGTGGCGTCGCGGGCCGCACGGCGTACGAGCCCCAGGGAGGCCGTCGGCTTCGCCGGCGCCACGTACGGACGGATGCCGGCGGCTGCCAGCGCGGCCGGCAGGTCCTTTTCGGCGTCGACCGTCCTGACCGACCGCAGGGACAGCAACTTGCTGACAAGACCGGGCAGTTGGGCTGCGTCCGGGGTCGCGCCCGGTGTGGTGCTCGGCGCGTCACCGACGACGAAGATACGCATCCCCTGCCGCGCGAGCTGGAGCAGGCGCTTGGCACTCGCGACCGAGAGCGTCTGTTGGTTGTTCAGGACGAGAGCCTTCTCGGTGGCCTTCCCGGTGCTGAAGCCGCCGTCGGCGGAGACCTTCACGTGCGGCTCGTCCAGGAATCCCGGAGCGACGTAGTCGTAGGTGTATCCCGCCGACGCCGTGGCCGAGTCGTTGCCGAGAAGGTGCTGTGCGACGCCGGGCACCTCGTGGTCGGAGTTCCCGATATCGTTGTAGTAGACGCCCAGGTCCACGACCTCGCGGCCCTGCCGCAGCACCAGCTGGGTGCGGCCCAGGCTGTCGTTGACGTTCTTGTAGTCCGGCCAACTGGCCTGGCGGGGACCGAACTCGTCGTTGACGTTGAGGACGCCGAAGATGTCCCAGGGGTGATAGCCGGGCCAGGAACCGTCGCGCCCGCTCGTGCCCACGCCCACGGGAGCGTCCCGGTAGGCGTAGCCGTGCCACACCACCTGGTTCACTCCGCCGGCGTAGCCCTTGTAAACGCTGTCGAGCAGACCGTTGGAGTACTTCCCACCGACCTGTGTCCCGTCACCGCCCTCGCCGAACATGCCGGGCACCTGCGGACCGGCCACGGAGGAGCGGTAGTTGCCCTGGAACACCGCGCAGCATTCCGAGGAGACCACGTTTTCACCGCTGAAGTGCGCACCGGACGCGAGCGCGCGGAAGCCCTGCTCCGGTCCGACGGTGCCGAGGAAGTTCCCCATGCCCAGGGACTCGCCCTCGGTCACACCCGCTGCGGCGGACGCCGCGCCTCCCGCGATCGGCAGGCCGTAGGGCTGCACCCGGAATTCCAGTCCGTGGCCGCGGGCCCACCGCTGCATCGGGGTCACATAGCGGTCGATGTACAGGTCACTCACCGTCTCGCGGTAGTCCTCCCGGACCTTCGCGCCGGTGCTGCCCAGGTCGAAGACAGCTGCCTGGTTGCCCTGCTGTCCCGCGCCGAGCAGCGCGGGGAGGAGCTTCGTCGGGTCGTACCCGCGGCGGCTCTTGAACTCCTTCAGGAACTCCCAGGTCCACTTCTGCGTGCTGCCCATTTCCAGGGAGTCCTCGAAGACGGCGCCCCGGCCGATCTTGTCGAGGTTGGCCCGGACCGCGCGGGTGAGAATCCTGTCGTCCCAGAACTCGGTCTGGATCTCCACACCGCCCCGACTCAGGTGGTCGGGCACGTAGTTCGGCTGCGTGGCTGTGTAGCCGCCCCGCTGGGCGATGAGGCCCGAGGCCGTCTGCTGAATGTCGATCACCACCCACGGGTTCCCGTTGCCGGTGGGGAAGCGATGGTCCAGACGTCCGCCCGTGACCCGACCGGTCACATCCCGGACCGAGGACGGATCGAGCTTGACCGGGGTCGTTCCGTCGGCCGCGCAGGCTGTCGCGCACTGCGCCACGAGTGTCCTGACGCGAGTGGTGCGGGCCACGTCGACGACCGGCTCCGGGGAGGCGTGCGCGAACTTGAGTGCGGAGACCGACAGGTCCCCGCAGGCAGCCGTCCGGTCTCCGAGGCCCTTGACCACTACCTTCTCCGCCGTCGCTCCGGCGCCCACGGTCACCGTGTCGCCCGGTGCGAACCCACCGAGGTTCTGCAGACGGAGGATCTTGTCGCCGGGAGACGACGGCGCGCACACCGGCGCGGTGACCGACAGGGGCGCCGTGGTCGGCGCCGGCAGCGCGCCGCTGCGCGATGTCCCGGCGGCGGCGAACTCCCGCCCGTAGATCAGTTGCTGCTCTGCCTGCTTCTGGTTGAAGCTGTTGAGGGTCGGCACCGTGGCGGGATATTGCGGGCCGAGGTTCTGATCGACCTGCAGACCGAGCTTGGCGGCCTCGTCGGTGATCACCTCCATCTTGTGGGCCCACAGGGGTGTCCCCCAGCCGTACTTGGCGAGGAACGCGTTGCTCTGATTGCCGGCCCCCGGCACGATGAACGGCGAGACCTCGACGCCGCCGCCACCGCCCGCGGCGATGTCGCGCAGTTCCCGACGCAGTTCGTCGTCGTCGGTGTAGGCCAGCGGCATCCACCACCGGTACAGGGGGCGCACGCTCTTCGGAGGGTTCGCGAACGTGGCCGCGGACAGCGTCGCCTGCTGGGCGCCTGCGGCTGCCCCGTCGGCATGGGCAGCCGTGGACACGGACACGGGGGCCGCAGGCCCGGCGGACGCCACGGCGGGAACGAGCATCCCCGCGACAGCCAAGGCACCGGTGGCGGCAAGCGCCGCACGCCGAGCAATCGGCCTGCGACGCGATGGTCTTGCTGTGGTCATGAGCACCTCGATTGAAAGGATTCAAATGAAGCGTGGGCCACACTAAAGTCAAAACCTTCCAGCTGGCAATGATTCGGTACGGACCAGTGCCTCGGATCCCGGCGCCAGCCGCGATACGGATCTTGAGGAGACGAGGAGGAACGCCCCTTGGTCAGCACGCCCGCCGGGAGTCAAAGCGAGCCGCGCACAATACGACATCCTGCGGATCGATCCTCTGAGCCCTGCCGAATCCGCGACGTTGCGTACGGAGGTTTTCGCCATTGGCGTTACCTGCGGTCCTGTGCCGCAACTTCGAGGCTGTTGAAACGTTTTCAGCCGCTCGACCCGTCAGGCAGGCAGGTAGGCAGGTAGGCAGGCAGGCCAAGGGTGCAGCACGCGGTGGCGGTGGACTCGCCGAGCGGTTCGGCGAGGCTGTCGCGGATGTCCTCGGCCCTGATGCCGCGATGTCGGCATCGGTACCCGGCGGGCCAGGCGGGTCAGGCGTGCCCGGCGTGCCGGGCGGCGGGGCCTTCGCGTACGGCCTGCGCCTGTCCATCCTGTACGTCGTCATCGTCGGCGGCGGCGGCACGAACGACTTCCAGCGCGGCATGATCGCCCACGGCCTGGTCCCGCCCCGCTGATCACCCGCAGCCTCCGGCCGCTCCGGCACCGGGTTCAACGGACCGCCCTGCATCACCCGGCGGTGCCACAGCCGGACGAAGCTTGTTCCGGCTACGTCCGGACACCGGTTGCGCCTCCCCGCCGACCAAGGCATGCGCCGACGCGCAACCGGAATGCGACAGGCCGTCCGACGCCCCGGTCATCGACATCCGCACGTGCGCGTGGCGCCGCGGCTACTGATCGACCTCCGGCCCGACCCGCAGACCCTCCCCGCAAACCCCCCTGGGCACCCGCGTCCTCCGGGCCGTCTTGGCCGGCCAAAGAAACTCGCTGCGGCAGCGCTGTTCCTCGCCTCCGACACCTACCGCCGCACCACGGATCCGGCCTCCTCGTCGGCCTTCAGGGCGCGTCCGCCGCCCAGTCGGCGCAGCAGACGAAAACGCGTGGAGCTCCTCCGTCGTCCGGGATGACGAGTTCCCCTCGCTGCCGGTGGCCCTTGCCGGTGATCTCGCCGGTGCGTGGGTCGTAGACGCGGTAGGGGCGGGGGACGTCGTGATCCGTGTCGGGGTGGACCCTGAGCGGGCCCCCGTGTTCGGCGTAGCTCAGGTAGAGCCGGCCGGGCGCGGACAGGCCGCGTGGTGCGAAGGTGAGCTGCCAGTCGGGTCTCATGTCCGCCAGGGGAAGCCCGGCGAGGATGTGGGCGACCATGCCGACGTGGCGTGATCCTTCGAAGTCCAGCGCCTCGCGCCACCCGGCGTCCGGAGCGAGAAAGAAGGGCTGGTGGCCGGGTTCGGCCGGGTGGAGGCGCCACTGCCATAGTCCGGCGGCACCGTAGACCACGCCTATCGTGCCTCCGGCGCACAGGTTCGACCAGGATTCGTGGCCCTGCCACCAGTCGGCCGCGAGGCCGAGGCGACCGGTGTTCTCGTAGGTCGGCTCGCCGTTGGCGACGGCCTTGGCCGGGAGGTTGCGCCACATGTCGGCGACCCGTTCGGGGACATGTTCGCCCCGGTGACCGGTCTGGCACCACTGGAAGTCCAGCCAGGGCGCGTCCTGGTGGGCGTCGTTGCGGGCGTGGGGGCGGTAGTGGACGCCGGTCGGTTGCCCGTACGCGTCCCACTCCTCGATCTCACGGCTGCCCGCCGCGATCTGCGGTTCGCTGCCGCTGCCGTCCGCGCCGACCAGCCAGACGGCCGGGGCGGCGCCGTAACGGGCGAGCAGGTAACGGCAGTAGCGCGCGTACTCGGCGGGCGGAACCGTCGCGCCGACCGCGCGCAGCCCCTTCCATCCGAAGCCCTGGAAGACCGGTCGCAGGACCGGGGTGATCCCGTGTTCCAGCAGCACGGCGTGCAATCGGTCGAAGTACTGGAAGTAGGAGTGGCGCGGTCTGTTGAGGTGACCGTCTCGCAGATCCTCGAAGGCGACGTCGAAGCCCTCGAAGCCCTCGTCGGCGGTGTCCGGTCCTGCGGGCTGCGGGCGTCCATGTCGGGCTGGAGACTCATCAGCAGCACCGCGTTGAAGCGCTTGGCCGCACGGTCGGCCGCATAGATGTGTACGTCGTCCTCGGTGGCCCGCCAGGGCAGGGCCCAGGCGGTGTCCGCGACGAGCAGGGCGGGGGTGCCGTCGGCGTGCACCAGGTTCCGTCCGCCCGGGGACATCCGCCAGAAGCCGTGGCGCAGAAAGGGGTTCGGGGAGTCCACCGCCCTCGGCCGCACCTCGACTTCGCCTGTACGGCCGTCCAGCCCCGAGTCGGCGACCGAACTGTGGGTGCGCCAGGTCCAGCGCCCGCCGGACAGCGGCGAGGCGAATCGGACCCTCCAGGTGGGTCCGCCGTCCCAGAACGCCGGGCGACTCACCGTCACCCCCGTGTCATGGGTGAAGTCGGCCCAGACCTCCACGTCGGTGTACGGGTTGGCGTAGGCGCGCTCCGCACCGAGCACGCGAGCAATGTGCGGCGCTGAAACCGCTGTTGCCGACGGGCAAGAAGCCAGGACGGCCGCCGACTTGGGCCAAGCGGCGGCTGCCCGACGGGATACGGTTCCGGGTCCGCACCGGCATCCATCCCGGGGCGGGATCTGCCGGCTGAGTAACGGACCGTGGGGCCGGGTGTACGACTTGTTCCGCCGACGGCACCTGGCATCCGATCTTCTCCGACCAACAGGCACGGGCGGACGACCCGCCTGGCGGCGTCACCGTCGAGCCGGACGACCACAGGCTCGGACGCTCGGGCGCTCGCGCGGCGGCCTGGCCACCAAAAAGACTGCACCGGGCCGTCGAACAGGGCCGGAAGCACATGTCCATCGTGATCACGGCCAGGCAGCGGAGCGGTTCCCCGCAGTTCGAGGCTGTCCTGAACAAGATCCGTGTCCCGCGTCTTGGGCCGGGCGGGCCGCGCACGCGGCCCGATCGGGTGCGGGCCGACAAGGCGTACGCCTCCCGGAAGAACCGCGCTTACCCGCGGCCGCGCGGGTTCCGCGGCACCATCCCGGACAAGGCCGACCAGTCCGACCAGGATGACCAGTCCGGCAACTGCAACAAACGCGGTTCGCACGGCGGCCGGCCGCCGAAGTGCGAGCCACAGGACTACGAAGCTCGGCACTCAGTCGAGTGCGGCGTCAATCGCCTCGAAAGGGCACCGGGCCGTGGCTACAAGGGATGACAAGCTCGCGGTCCGCTACGAGGCGACCGTACTCGTCGCGGCCATCAACGAGTGGCTATAGACCGACCACGTCACGATGGTGCTGCGTAACAGCGGATGGCCACCGTCTGGTGCGGACTCCACCGCTGCTCGACTGTGGCCATCAGCTCCCAGCCCAGCCGCTCATACAGGGCTGCCGCGGCAGTATCGGATGCGACGACGTCGAGCACCGGATGCAGGTCACGACGCCGCGCTTCCTCCACTGCTTGGCCGATCAGCAGTGCACCGATCCGATGTCCCCTCGCCTGCGGGGCAACGAACAGTCTGCTGACCACGGCGGTCATACCCCGTGTCGCCCCGTTCCGCTTACTCCACAACATCGGGGCCAGATCGCCTGCGCCGCCTTCCGACAAACTGACATGCCCCACCAGGCCGCCTTCGAGTTCGGCAACCCAGGAGCCCAGCAGCGGACCGCGTGACAGCCACTCGCCGGGCTGATCCGGCCAGTTCACCGGATAGCCGTCGCGCGCATGGACCTCCGCGAGGACGCGCACGCACTCCTCGACATCGCCGTCAGCCCTCTGCCGGACCCAGCGGCTCGGCCTCTCGTCCGGCACCCCGAAGCTCTCGATGTTCACTCGGGCATAGAAACACAGGCCACAGCGTCGCAACCAGCACTTTTGATGCAGCCCTTAGTTCGTCACCAGTACGTCGACGGCGTGGATGGTGTCGAGGTATTCCCTGACGCGGACGATCTTCTCGTCGCGCAGCTGGAAGACGTAGACGATCCGCTGGTCGTAGACCTTGTCGGCCGCGGAAACCCCGTGACTTTCGGCGTCGACCACGACCCGGTCGTCCTGAGCCGTGGTGGAGGTGACCTTGAGTTCCACTCCGTTCGGCATGGTCTGTCCGACCGCGCCAAGGAGTTGCACGAGCCGTCGCTTGTCGTAGTCGCCGGCGAGGGGGAAGCGGTCGGGCTTGCCCGGCACCCACCACACCGCCTGATCGTCCAGCAGCGCGAACGCCGCTTCGGCGTCGCCCGCGTTGAAGCTCTCGAAGAAGCTCAGCACCACATCGGTGTTGCCGCCATGAGCCATGACACGTTCTCCTCGGTCGATGTCCCATGTGTTCACTTGCGCGGCAGGCCCCGCCGTTCGACGACGCCATCGACCGCCCCGGGTGACCGCAGGAACGGGCGTGGGGCAGGCATGGGGCAGGTATGGGGCAGTTGCCTGGAAGGTGTGAGGCAGGTCAACCGGACCAGGCCAGCATGCCGCGGGCCTCTCGCGCGTACGGCCCATCGAGGTCAACGACCCACCCGATCCGCCGGACCCCCTGGATCCACTGCATCCACTGGCAGGAGGCTTCGGGCACCGGGTCCCAGCCCACCTCGGCATGGCTCACCCGACCGAGATCGCCCGCCACCCTTCCACGGCTCGGCCGCTTTCCGGCCGCAAGACCTGAGCAGCCTGCGACCGCCGACCCCGCCCGCGATCGCGCCTCCGCGAGGCCCTCCGTCGCGGTGCTAAAGGACGGACCCGATCGCTTCGTGAGTGTGGTTCCAGTCGATGTTCACGGTGCGCTCGTCGAGCCCCCACTTACCGTTCTGGCGGCTGTAGACGTCGTGGTAGCGGATGACGGACACGCGCACCTTGCCGTCCTTGAGGTGGTGGGCGAGGACGTAGATCTCGCCGGTGGCGGCGTCGCCGCTCTCGGCGATGTCGAAACGGGAGTTGCCGATGAAGTGGAAGGTCTTGTCGAACTGCGCCTGCAACTCGATGAGTTTGCCCACCTCCTCGTGCCCCTCCGCAACGAAGTCCATGGACGGGACGACCAGCCGCCCGTCGGGGTGGAACGCCGACAGCATCAGCTCGCGGTCCAGCCGGTCGGTGCCGGCGGCGTTGGCGGTACAGACGGCCATGAGCTCGGACTCGATGGTGGAGGACATGACGAGGCCCTTTCGACATCAGAGAAGCGGGGAATTCCCCGGTTAGCTCGACGCTACCCTATCCGGAGGATTCCCCGTTTAGTGAGTGCGACGAGTGTGAGGTGACGAGTGATGGCCCCCCGGACTCTGCGCGCCGACGCCCGCCGCAACTACGACCTGCTGGTGGCCGCCGCCCGCAAAGCCATCTCCGAGTACGGACCCGATGCTCCGCTCGACGACATCGCGCGCCGCGCCGGCGTGGGGAACGCCACGCTCTACCGGCACTTCCCCACCCGGGACACACTGCTGGTCGCCGTGTACTCCACCGAGATCGACGCGCTCACCGACGCCGCCCGCCAACTCCTGAAGAGCATGGGGAACGGCCAGGCGCTCAAGGCCTGGATGCGCCTTTTCGTCGAGCACCTCACCGCCCGCAGGGGCCTGGCCTCGGCCACGCTCAACACCGCCGGCGAGAGCAAGAACCTCATCTGCCACTGGCACGACCCGCTGGTCGCGACGACGGCCGAACTGCTCGCCGACGCCCACCGACACGACACGGCTCGCGCGGACATCAAACCGGTGGAGCTGCTCATGATGGCCAACACCATCGCGGCCGTCGTAGAGTTCGCCCCCGACGCCGGCGAACGCCTCCTCGACATCGCCTTCGACGGCATCACACCGCGCTGACGACCAAAAGACGAGCCACCGGCAAGGTGAAAGTCGGGTGCCCCCAAGGGGCGAGCCTGGCCGACACCGCGCATGCGATGTCGCCGTATCCGGTCTATCCCGTCTGCAGCCCTGCCGTCAGGCACCCGCGCTCCCGCCTCGCACGAGGCTCGCAGTACGCCCAGGACAACAGGTCGTTGGCGCAGAACAGGTCCGTCGGCCATCACACCGAGCCCGAGACGCGGTCGCACGGCACATCTCGCAACGCGGTGACGGGCGGGCCGGGGTCGGACCGTGCCAGAGAGCACCCCTGCGCCGGCCCTCGACCTGCCGAGCAGGCGACGATCCGCCCGGCACTCCGGTCGACGAGAACGAAGGTAATGCCAACGGCCTGGCGATGCCCAGCATGTCCTCACCGTCCAGGTCGATGCCGCCGGCCGCGGAGGCTTGAACGATGGGCAGTTCTCCCAAGGCATCGGGGTCAGCGACTGCGCGCTCGAAGACTCCACGGCCCTGAGCAAACAGCCAGCCGCGGAAGTAGTCGAAGCCATCGTCAGAGCACCCGCCGTTGGCGATGTAGGCAGCGACCCAGAGAGGATTAGTGCAAGAGTCAACCATCAGGTCCCACAGCACCTGCTCAGCAGCGACGATCTCCTCGGCCGACCGGGAGGCCACCAGCGAGGTCACCTCGCGAGCGACCGCTTCGCCGTCGCTCGGGTTGGACGCCTGATTGCGGGCTGCCTCAATGGGCTGCCAGAACTGCTGCTTGGCTGGGCTGGACCGGCAGGGCGATTCGTTGTTGGTCAGTCCCGGCGGGCACCCTGGACGATCCGGTCGATGACGGCTGCGGCCCGCTCCGGGTCTTCCTTCAGCCACCTGCCGAGATGGTGCTGGACGGCCTGTCCGACGCAGTCGCGTACTTCGGCGTTGCCCAGCACGCCCGGCGTGGAGCCCCCGAACTCGGGACGGTCCAGCTTCACCGACACGACCGCCGTCACGCCCGCGCCGATCCGATCGGCGCCAAAGTCGGGGTCTTTAGCTGTCAGCAGCCCTTGCTCCCGCGCGTAGGCGGTGACTGCGGCCGTCATCCCTTCGCGGAAGCCCGCCGCGTGCGTACCGTCGGCGGTGGGCCAGCTGTTGGCGAAGCTCCGTACCCGCTCCTCAGGGCAGCTGCACCAGCGGAAGGCCACCTCCATCGTCCCCGCCATCCGAGGGTCCTCGCGCTCGAAGGCGATGACGTCCGTGGGAGCGGACGCCGCCGAGTGGCCGTCGAGGAAAGCGACGAAGTCCCGCGCCCCGCCCGGGAACCGGAGCTGCACCGAACGGGACTCATCCGGGCGGCGCAGGTCGGTCAGGGAGATCTCCAAGCCCTGGTTCAGGAAGGCCAGTTCCCTGAATCTCTCCGCCAGTCCGTCGAACAAGAACTCTGCGGCTCCGAAGATGTCGGCGTCAGGCCAGAAGGCAACGGTGGTGCCGCTTCCGGTCGCCGTCCCCGCCTCGGTGAGCGGGGTGGTGGCCACGCCGCGCGCGTACTCCTGGACCCATCGGGCTCCCCCGCGCCGCACCTCGGCCGTCATCCGTTGCGACAAGGCAGTGACGACGGCGGGCCCCAAGCCGCAGAAGCCGAGCGTCACGTTGTGGCGGCCTCCGGCTCCCGGTCCGGCCTGCATTTGAGTGAGCAGGGCTTCGAGCCCGGGATCGCCGGCGGGCCCCGTCTCGTCGATGGGAATGCCCGGCCCGTCGTCGGCGACACACACGCCGCCGTCGGACGTGAGAGTGACGTCGACGGCGGTGGCACAGCCGTCCAGAACCTCGTTCACCGCTCGGTCTGCGATCTCGAACACCATCTGGCGCAGGCCGCGTTCACTTGTTGAGCCGATGTACATTCCGGGCCGCTTTCGAACGGCTTCCCACCCCTCCAATACCTGGATGTGGCTGGCGTCGTACCCGGTGGCTTCCTCGCCCACGATGTCCCCTCCGATGGTGTCCAGTAGACCTTCCCAGGCTAGGCGAATCCCGGAAAAACACCAGGTCAGAGCCATTTCTCCGATGTCGCGAGCGGGCGTGTGAGCGACTGTCCGGAGGCAGGCGGACCAGGAGTCACGCATCATCGCCGGAGTGCGGCGGCGGGCCCGCCGAGGGCGTGAACGGCACCCTTACCGTCCGCCCCAAGGCCACAGTTTCGACTCCGGCAAGATCCTCCCCGGCCGGGGTGGAGGCGGTGAAACTGTGAGGACCGGGCCGAGCGCGCCAAGCCGGTCTTATCGTGCAGGAGGAAGCCGCGGCGGTGACGCAGCAGGTCGGTGAGCGCGCGGGCGAAGTCGCAGGCTGCCGCGATGTCCGGGCAGGCGAGCCGCACTTCGTCCAGTCCGGCGGCATCGCGACGCGACAGGCTCTCGCGTGTCTGCATGATTCAGCCGGCGATCCGGCGCGGCCGGGGTAACTCGGCCGGGCCGTGGGTGCGGGGCCGGCGTGGACGGTGCGGAGGTGGTGCGTGAGGGTGAGTGGCAGCCCTCGTCGCCATGTTCACGCTGCTGCTCGAACAGGGTCGTACCACCGGTGTTTCCGCGGGTGAACTCGGCCTGGAGGAAGGGGTTGAAGCGGTCAGGCGGAACGCTACGGCGGTCGCGAGCCGAGGCAGGTCGGACATGGCCTCGCGCCGGTCCGGCCCGAGGTCGCGGACGACGACCTCCACGGAATGCCCCTCGCAGCGCGCCGGGACATGTGACTCAACGGCCTCCGCGACCAGCAGCCTCGCATCACTCACCGCGCGGTCATGCGAGACCTCGATCAACCGCCTCGCCGACCCGCAACCGGATTACCCTATCCAGTTCGCGTGCTACGCTCGCACCACCGAAACGGATAGGGCTATCCATCTATTCGATTCATCAACACTTCACTCACCGGAAGGACCTGCCATGACCAGCATCGCCATCATCGGAGCCGGCCCCCAGCTGGGCCTGTCCATCGCTCGGACCTTCAGCTCCCGGGGCTTCGACGTCGCCCTGATCTCCCGCAACCGCGCGAAGCTCGACGGCCTTGTGGACACCCTCACCACCGAGGGCATCACCGCCGTCGCCTTCCCCGCGGACGTACTCGACCGCGACGCACTCACCCAGGCGCTCAAGGACGCCGCCACGCGGTTCGGCGGGATCGACGTCCTGGAGTACTCGCCGGTCGGCACGTTCGGGGGCACCACGTTGACCACCCCGGCCGAGACCGACCCGTCCCATGTACAGCACGAGATCGAGTTCCAGCTCTACGGCGCCATCGCCGCCACCAAGGCCGTACTGCCCTCGATGCGCGAGGCCGGCGCCGGCACCCTGCTCTACACCACCGGTGCCGGCTCCATCGATCCCGTCCCGCAGGTCGGCAACGTCAACGCCGCCGCCGCGGCGCTGCGCAACTGGGCGATCAACCTGCACAAGGAACTGGACGGCACCGGCATCCAGGCCGCCCACGTCGGCATCGACGTCTCGATCGGCATGTCGGTCATCCCTGACTTCCCGACGGCCCAACCCGAGCAGATCTCCCCCGTCTACTGGGACCTGCACACGACCAAGCGCGACCAGGCCGAGCTCGTCTTCACGCTCTGACACCCCGCGGCCTACCGATGCCTGTCTATGCCTGCCGCCAAGCGATCCCCTCTCCTTCGAGGAGCAGTCGGACATGGCCACGACCACCGATCCGTCCTGCGTCGACCTGGCACTGGTCAACCCCCGCGCCGTACGTCTCGTCGCGGCATTCAAGGACGCCCTGGCCCGGATGCGCGACGAGGAGGGACTGACCTTCGACGACCTCAACGCGGCCGCCCCCCTGATCCAGAAGATCCACACCGTCACCGGCGTCCCGCTGGCGCTGGCCGCCATGCCCCTGTATCGCGAGGTCTTCCGAGGGCGGCCGCGACGGCTACACCCCCTCCGAGGACGTCAACAGCCCCACCTGCAGGGCCGGTTCGCGTCGTATCGGCAACCCCGGCACCCTGCCGATGCAGCGGAGCGGTGGTTTCCGTTGTCGTTGTAAGTCAGCTGTTCAGGCTGTCCGGTGGCGGGGCTGCCTCGCCTGGCGGACTGGCTCGGAGCATGGACCGGTAGAGAGCCTCATGCTCGGGTGGGGGAGGCAGAGGGCCACGGGACGGGGCCTCGAAGGACTGGATGAACAGGGCCACGACGCGGCGCCAGGCGTCGGGGGCGGCGGTGCCCGTGGCATTGACGACGCCGGCGTTGGCCATGTGGATCAGCACCAGGTCCGAGGGGTCGAAGTCCTCGCGCAGCCGGCCCGTCTCCTTGGCGCGGCCGATGAGCCGCACCATCCCTTCGTACGCCTCGTTCCGGCGCTTCTCCATGGCTTTCGCGGTGGGGAAGGTCATGGTCAGCACGTCGGCGAAGCCATAGTCGGCAGCCTGCATCGCACAGGCCGCCTCGATGTAGCCGACGAACCCGTGCCAGGGATCCGGGTCTTCCAGGGCTGCGGCGACCGCGTCCGCGTAGGCGTCCATCCGGTCGGCGAAGACGGCGGCGACCAGTTCCTCCTTCGTGGGGAAGCGGCGGAACATGGTGGCGATCCCCACTCCGGCCTCGCGCGCAACGGAGGCCATCGAGGCGTTCAGGCCGTCGCGCGCGAACATCCTGCGCGCGGCGGCGATGATCCGCTCCCGGTTGCGCTCGGCATCGCTGCGCAGCGGCTGGCCGACAGGGGTGCCGGAGTCCTGGGAGCGATTCATGGGCCGCAGTCTAGCAATCGGATCACCCTATCCACTTTTGCGCCAGGCTCACGCCAGAGAACCGAGGCACTCGTGAGGCCGGGTCCGTCGTCCACGGCCGAGCCGTGTCACGCGAGGGCGGGCTCGCCGGCGACCCCAGAGCAGGCCGCGTCACTCTGCGGGCGAGTTCTCGGGACCGGTACCGGGAGACGATGAACAGGGCGTAGTCGATCGCCACGGCCAGCCCGAGCATCAGCGCGAGCGTCGAGGAGGCGGAGGCCATGTCGGCGAACTGGGTCGCGACGGTGATGCCGCACACCGCCGCCGCGACTCCGAAGATCGCAGTCACCAGCGGCAGTCCGGCCGCGAGGAGCGAGCCGAAGGTGATGACGAGGACGAAGGCCGCGACGACGAGACCGATCAGCTCGGCCGCCTTGCTGGCGGCCTTCTCCTGCACGGCGTTGCCACCGAGACTGACGCTCAGCCCCGCTTCGTTCCCCTCCTCGGCGACCTTGTCCAGCGCATCGCCGGCGGCGTCGGTGAGATCGGCCTTGGGCACCTTGTAGGTGACCTGGGCGTAGGCGATGGTCCCGTCCTTGCTGACGCGCCCGCTGGAGAAGGGCTCGGAGACGCTCGCCACCTGCGGCGCGGCCTTCAACTCGGCGACGAGCACGGCGATCTCGGACTTGTTCTCGGCGGAGGTCAGCTTCTGCCCCTCGGTCGCCTCGAACACGACCCGCGCGGTCGCCCCGCCCGCGGACGCCTGCGGGAACTCCTTCTCCAGCAGGTCGATCGCGTTCTGGGACTGGGTGCCGGGCAGGGTGAAGTCGTCGGTCGTCGTTCCGGAACTGCTGACGGCTCCGACACCGACAGCGGCGAGGACGACGATCCACAGGCTCAGGAAGAGTCGTCGCCGCCGAAAGGCCAGCCGGCCCAGGCGGTACAGGAAGGTGGCCACGCAAGTACTCCCACCAG
Source organism: Streptomyces sp. NPDC001858 (assembly GCF_053594615.1). Classification (NCBI taxonomy): domain Bacteria; kingdom Bacillati; phylum Actinomycetota; class Actinomycetes; order Kitasatosporales; family Streptomycetaceae; genus Streptomyces; species Streptomyces sp. NPDC001858. The sequence goes on along the minus strand of NZ_JBSFEV010000030.1, from coordinate 50,559 downwards.
GAGAAGAGGATCACTACGAGAGAGCCGGGACCGGATCTTCAGCCCGCCTCCGTGGCCAAGCTACGAGCGGATTCCGGGCCGGCGACGGCACCACAGGACCGAATCCGGGCGGGGACCGGTACCGGGGTACTGGTGCGGGGGCGAACCGGGGTGTCGGTGCGGGGGCGCACCGGGGTGTTGGTGCCGGGGTCGCGGGTGCGGAACGCGTCGACGAGGGACATCCGCGGCGGTCAGCAGCGATCCTGAACGGGTTCGCCCGCGGCGTCAGCGCCTCTCCGCACAGGAGGACCATGCAGTGCCAGACTCAGAGGCACCACCCCGCAGCCCGCAGGCGGTGTGGGAGGAGTTGCTGCAGCAGTTCCGCCCGCCGCACTCCGACTCGGACCCCTATACCCCATCGATGTGGATCCTTCTCCAGGCCGCAAGCCGGCATCCGCTCCTGCGCAGGATGTATCCCGAGCTCTCCACGAGCATGCTCACGTTCTCTCTGACGGATGACTTCGACGCTCGCGAAGGCGAGCGATTCCCCGTCATCGGCGCCGCCGCTGGGGAGTTCGGCGTATCCGCCTACCCTGTCACCGAGGGCAACGTTCTTCTCGTCACGAGCAATGTCCAGGAGGCCATCACACTCGCAGCCCGCCTACTGCACCAGCAGCTCGATTCCCTGGCATCTCCCCCAGGTCCGATCCGTCCCTCACCTGGCGCGGAAGGCCATGCAGTGTGATGCGTGGCATTACAGTGCTGGACTCTTGGGTCAACTCGTGCGGGCTTGGCTCCTACGCGGTCAGCAGGCCTTGCGGGCCTTGTTGCGGCGTATGACGAGGCGGCCGAGGACGAAAGCAGCCTTCGCCAGGATCGCTGCCAGGACGGCTCCGACGGCCCAGTGCCTCCATGGACCGGACACCAGCAGAAGTCCCCCCAACCCCAGGTGCACGGCCACGACCAGCGCGATGAGGGCTATGAAGCCGAGCTTCGCGCCGCGTCGTGAACGGGCCACGGTCTTCTTCGGCGACGACGGAGACGTGGTGGATTTTTCGGTGCTCAAGATGAGGGACCTCAGCTTCGAAGGTGGTCGGTGCTCATCCATGACGACCATGCGGAGCGCTGATCTGTGACAGCCGGATCAGCTGCATCTGTCATTCACACGCTGGGCGATCGGGCGTACGCACGCAGGGGCATGGGGGTACGCGTCACACTCTTTAAATATGCATCTCAAATGCAAGATTGATAGAGTGTCAACGCGCGGCCGGATCTTGGGAACCGGTTCCCAAAACCGTGTCACACCGTCCGAACGGCCAGCAGGAAGGGGGGAGTTCGCGGGCGTCGCCCCGCAAGCCCGAACGGCCGCAGGCTCGAACGGCCGCAAGCTCGCGTCGCGCGGAGACGTACCCACCGGGCCGCCGCCCCGGCTTCGCCACGGTGCCGTGCCGAGCGCACCCCGCACGGTCCGGGCGGGTCCCCGTCCGTGCACGGCTCCGGCTGTCTGTCTGTGGGAGCACCCACGCTACGGCCCGTCGATTTGACGGACCACACCCCCCTCGCCACTGGAGTCCCCCATGGGCTACGACAATCTCCTGATCGTGCTGGCCATAGCGGCCGCTGCACCGCTTCTGCTCGCCAGTGTCCCCCGGCTTCCCCTCCCCGGAGCGGTACTCGAAATCCTGGCGGGCATCGTCCTCGGCCCGGCCGTACTGCACGTCGTCGAGGCCGATACCGCCGTCGAGTTGCTTTCGGTCATCGGCCTGGGCTTCCTGCTGTTCCTCGCCGGCCTGGAGATCGACATCCAGCAGCTCCGCGGGCCCCGTGCGCGGCTGATCGGCACGGGCCTTCTCGCCTCGGCTGCGCTTGCGGCCACGGTCGGCTGGCTCATGCACATCGCCGGACTCGTCGAGAGTCCCCTGCTGATCGGCACCGCCCTCACGGCGACGGCGCTGGGACTGCTGGTCCCGATCCTCAAGGACTCCGGGGCGATCGACCGGCCGGTGGGACAGCTGACGATCGGCGGCGCATCGGCCGGCGAGGTCGGAGCCGTCGTCCTTCTGTCGCTGCTCTTCTCGGAAGAAAGCTCGGGCGCGGGCTCGAAGATCCTCCTGCTCCTCACCCTGGCCGGGATTTCGGCGCTCATCGTCGCGGCTTCCGTACGCATCGGACAGTGGGCCTGGCTCACCAACACCCTCGACCGACTGGCCGACACCAGCGCCCAGATCCGCATCCGGCTGGCGATGCTGCTCGTCGTGGGGCTCTCGGCGATGGCGCTCCACCTGGGCTTCGAGGCCATCCTCGGGGCGTTCGTCGCAGGTGCCGTCCTCCGACTGGTCGACCCGGACGCCGAACGGTCCCACCCCCGGTTCCACATGAAGCTCGCCGGCCTCGGCTACGGATTCCTCGTTCCCGTGTTCTTCGTGACGAGCGGGATCCAGTTCAACCTCGGCGCCCTGTTCGAGGATGCCGGGACCGTCCTGCGGGTGCCGATGTTCCTGGCCGCGCTGCTGCTGGTCCGCGGCCTTCCGGCACTGCTGTACCGCGCTGCCGGACTCTCCTGGACGGACGTCGCGGCCGGCGCTCTGCTCCAGGCCACATCACTGCCGGTCATCGTGGCCGCGGCGACCATCGGCCTGAAACTGGACGCCATACGGCCCGAGAACGCGTCCGCACTGGTCGCCGCCGGGCTGCTCTCCGTGATCATCTTTCCCCTGCTCGCGCTGCCCCTCCTCAACCGCAAGGTGGCACCCGACGCCGAACAGTCGGACACGGCGGGAATCGAACACACACCATCTGCCGCCCGCCCACGAACCCTTGACACCGAGCCACGCCCATGAGCCGGTGCGGCCGACCGCCGGGACGCTCGGCCGCATCCTTCCAGGCCGGAGCGTGGGCCGCTTGGATGGGTGCGGCATGCGCTCGCGACAGCGGGTCACTGCGTCCGCTTGCGGATCTGCTTCACTTCCCGGTCAACGGCCCAGGCGTCCGCGACCGGGCCGAGGTGGCCGAGCTTGTCGGGGTTGATGACCGAGCGGATGGTCTGGATCTGCCCGCCGAGCACATCGAGGGCGAGGATGTGGAGGACCTTGCCGTCCCGGTCGCGGAAGAGCGCGCCCGGCTGGCCGTTGACCTCGTGGCGTTCGAACGTGATGTCAACCCGCGCCATCAGCGGGTAGACGGTGGCGAGCAGCCTGGCCACGTTCTCGGCGCCGGCAACGGCCCTGGCCAGCTGCGGGGCCTTGCCACCGCCGTCCCCGACGAGCTGGACATCGGCCGACAGCAGACTCCGCAGTCCGTCCACGTCTCCCTGCGCCAGAGCCTCGAAGAACCGCCGCGCCAGCTCCTGCCGCTCCTGGCGGTCCGCTTCGAACCGGGGCCGTCCCTCCTGCATGTGGCGGCGTGCCCGTACGAGCAGTTGCCGGCACGCCGCCTCCGAGCGTCCCACCGCCGCGGCGATCTCGTCGAAGCCGAAGGCGAAGATCTCCCGCAGCACGAACACCGACCGCTCCAGCGGGCTGAGCCGCTCCAGGAGCAGCAGCGCCGCCATCGACACCGAGTCGGCCAGCTCCGCCGCGCGGACCGGGTCCTCGTACGGATCGTCCAACAGCGGCTCGGGCAGCCACGGTCCGACGTACTCCTCGCGCCGCACCCGGGCGGAGCGCAGCACGTCGATGGCGATCCGGGTCACCGTGGTCGACAGGAACGCCTTGACCGACACCGGCCGGGTGGGCGAGGCGTCGTAGCGGAGCCAGGTCTCCTGCACCGCGTCCTCCGCCTCGCCCACGCTGCCCAGGATCCGGTACGCGATCGAGAACAGCAGCGGTCGTAGCTCCTCGAACTCCTCGAACTCCTCGACCTTGCCCACGCCGACTCCCCCTTTAGATCTGAGTGCCCGGCCGGACCCGCGCCGACGAGACCTGACGACCTTGATCATGACGTCCCGGCCCCGAGCCGGGGTGCGGTGACGGTGGTGGTGGCGGTTCAGTGGAACTGGCCGACCTGGTATTCGCCGGCCGGCTGCTGGGTGATGATGTTCAGCCGGTTCACCGCGTTCATGAACGAGACCAGCAGGACGAGGGCCGTGAGCTGATCCTCGTCATAGTGCTGGGCGGCGCGCTCCCACACGTCGTCGCTGACCCCGGTGGCCGTGTCCGCGACCCGGGTCCCCTGCTCCGCCAATGCCAGCGCGGCGCGTTCAGCCTCGGTGAAGACCGTCGCTTCCCGCCAGGCCGCGATCAGGTTCAGCCGCACCGGGCTCTCGCCGGCCGCGGCGGCTTCCTTGGTGTGCATGTCGATGCAGACCGCGCAGCCGTTGATCTGGCTCACGCGCAGCGCCACCAACTCCTGCGTCGTGGCTGACAGCGGCAATGCCTTCAGCTCCCGGCCGGCCGACATGAAGTACTTGAGGGCCTTGCCGGCGGTCGGGTTGGCGAAGTAGTTCAATCGCGCGTCCATCGGGTGCTCCTCCACGTTCGTCGATGCCTTCAACCCCGAGACGAGGCAGCCCTCACTCCTGTGACATGCCGCGGTGTGCCTATGTCTCTGCGCTGTCCGGGTTCGGCCATGTCACAGGCCGAGTCACTGCCTCGTCTCGGGTGCGGAAGTCCTCGATCAGGGAGTTGACGATGAACATCGCGCTGTGGACCATCGCCGGAGTGCTCGCCGCTGTCTGCCTGGTGGGCAGCTCCAAGATGTTCGTGCCGCAGGAGAAGCTGGCTGCGGTGGGCTCCTCTGCGCAGTGGGTCCTGGAGTTCAGCCCCGGTGCTCTCAAGGCCATCGGCGCAGTCGAGTTGCTGACTGCGGTCGGCCTGATTCTGCCCGCGGTGCTCGACATCGCGCCGGTGCTGGTGCCGCTGGCCGCTACCGGACTTGTGCTGCTGTTCGCCTGCGCGGTCGCCATGCGTCTGCGTCGTGGCGAGAAGGCCACGATCACCGGCGACCTGATCTACCTCGCCCTGGCGGCCTTCGTCGCATGGGGCCGTTTCGGTCCCATGCCCTTCGCCGGCTGACCACCGGCACTCTGCTCATTCCTCCTCGGCGTCGTGGGCAAAGCCGCCACGGCTCGCACGGTCGCTCAGCGGCCCGGTCCCTCCGCGCTGACGCCCGAGACGTCCGGTCCCGGGGGACCGGAGGCCGGCGCTGAGCCGGCCGCCCTCGCCGCCCCTGCTCGCCCTCACGCGCGCCGACGGCGGCAGGGTGATCGCCTCACAGGTTCATACCCGGTCGAAGGTTGCCACCGTTCCGGCTTGATAGCGCGCGCTCGATCTGACGTGAGGGAGGGGCTGAGCCTCCGGTGCCGGGTACGCGCTCGGACGGGGAATGGTGATCGTCGTCGGCGTGTGGCTTGTCAGGCGCGGTCGTGGAGAGTGACTTGGTAGCCGTCAGGGTCGGCGAAGGTGAATGTCCGGCCGAAGGGGCCGTCGATCGGTGCGGAGACGATGGTGTGACCGTCGGCGACGAGCGCATCGTGGATGTCCTGGACTTCGGTGGCGTGGAGCCAGATCGCGGCACCGATGCCGGGCTGAGCGACGGATGCGAGATCGGTGCCGGGAACGACGTCGCGGAGTGCGAACGCGATCGGCTTCGTCTCGAAGACCACGGCGTGCGGAGGACCGGCCTGCGAGCGGACGAGGCCGAGGTACTGCTCGTAGAACGCCTGCGAAGCGTCGAGGTCGCGCGCTTGGAGCGAGATGAAGTCGGGGCCGGTGGCGGGCATGATGCTGCTCCTTCTCTTCGTGTCAGATTCCTGACACAAGCCAACGTATGTCAGAATGCTGACATGAGTCAAAACGGTTTCGGCGTCGACCTGGACAAATCACTGGGCTACCTGCTGAAAGAGGCGTCGAGCGCCCTGCGCGCAGCCATGGAGGAGGTGCTGCGGCCACTCGGGATGAGCGTGACGCACTACTCCTGCCTCGAACTGCTGGCTCAACGGCCGGGCTTGTCGAACTCCGAGCTGGCGCGCGGCGCGTTCGTGACACGGCAGTCGATGAACGTGCTGCTCCAGGCCCTGGAACGAGACGGCTACGTGACCAGGCCTGCGGAGGCGCCCGTAGGAAAGGTTCTTCCCGCGCGACTCACGCCTCGCGGCCGACGGAGCCTGGAGAAGGCGACCGTCGCGGTCCGGTCCGTCGAGGTCAGAATGCTGGGCGGCATGACCGAGGCGGAGCAGTCAGCCGCGTTCCGGATCCTGCAGAGCATGATTCATTCCCTGCGCGACGGCAACGACGGGGCGTAGCGCGTTCCGCGGCGCATGTCTCGCAGCGCCCGGACGGGAGCGAAGGCGAGCGTGAAATTCCGTGCAGGCGACCTCGAAGCCGTAGACACGTCACGGCCGGGGATCAAAAGCACCTCCAGCCCGCTGCGGGGGCTGCGTCATGCCGGGGCACCGTGTCTGTTGCCCGGCTCGCCTCTCGAAGGGCGAAAGGGGCTTGCGGCGCTGACTCCCCGGCGTCCAGAGGGGTCAGCCCTCCGCGGCCCGGCCCGGCGGCCAGCAGCACCAGCAGCGTCCGGTAGGGGGCGCCGGACCGAACCGTCCGCCGCCCCGAAAGTCGACGGTCCGAAGGCAATTCCTTGGCCGGGAACGGAAGAACCGGGCCATGATCATGAGGGAACCGACCACGGGAGGCCGCATGTCCGCGCCACACCGCGATGCACGGAGCGAGGCCGAGTCAGCGGTGCCGACGGCTGTGCCGGGCCGGGACGACCGACACGGCCCGGCACTGCTGCCGTCGTCCGCGGTGGCCGCGCTGTGGGCAGTCCGGCACGGGCAGAGCACCGCCAACGTCGCCTTCGCCGAGGCCGAACGAACCGGCTCCGCCGATCTGCCGGTCGCGGGACGCGACAGCGACGTTCCGCTGTCCGCGCTGGGACAGGCCCAGGGCCGCGCGCTGGCCGGCTGGCTCGCCGGACACACTCCCGGAACCGGGCCCGACCTGGTGGTCTGCTCCCCCTATACGCGGGCCCTGCAGAGCTGGGACGCGATGGCCGGACCGGCGGCGGATGTGCCGATGCTCGTCGACGAGCGGCTGCGCGATCGCGAAATGGGCGTCTTCGAGCTTCACCCGCCGCGCGCGCTGGCGGCCCGGGCGCCTGAGGAAGCCGCGCGCCGGGCCCTGCTGGGCGAGTGGTCCTATCGCCCTCCGGGCGGCGAAGCGCTCGCCGACGTCGCGCTGCGCGTGCGGAGCTTCACCACCGAACTGGCCGGGGCGGCCGCCGGGCGCCGCGTCCTTGTCGTCGCCCACGACTCGGTCGTCATCGCCCTGCACTACGTGCTGTCGGGTCTCGGCGCGCCCGTCCCCCACGATCTGCCGCCGGTCCCCAACGCCTCCGTCACGCACTGGCAGGGCGACGGACGCCATCTGCGGCTCGCCCACTGGGGCCAGACCGCCCACCTCACCGACATCGCCCTCCCGGAAGAACCGGCATGACCGACCAGTCCTCCCCCGCCGACCCTCCCGTACTCTCCCGCGTCCAGCCGCTGCCCGGCGGCCTGTACGGCGACGAGCCGCACGAAGCCGCGCGGAGCGACCTGCGGCGGCCGTCGCTGAACACCAGACGCACTGCCAGGCCGACCTCAACCGCGCATGGCTCCAACTCCAGCTCCGCCCGGACGACACCACCGCCCTGAAGCGCGCCCACGCCCGGTGCCGGACGATGCGCCGCTGCCTGACCACTGGGGGGCGTGAGCGGCATGCCTACCCCTGAGAGCCCGGCGGAGGCCGCCCTGTTCGCCGCCCGGCACGCAGCCGCGACGGTCATGGCGCCCGGCGTCCGATCGGTCACAAGCCGGCCCGTTGAAAGGCAACCACCGCCGATATGGCGGCCAGCATCTCTGCCACGACGGCGAGGGCGGTGGCAGCCGCCAGATACAGGGCGTGGTTCCCGGCGGCGTCCGCGACTTCCTTCTGCCGATTCTGCTCCCGTCGCATGCCGGGCCAGTCCCCGGGTTTCGCATCGAGAGCGGTGACCGTGGCGCGAGCCACGCCGTCGGAGACGCTGGGTGCCCTGCCCATGTACTCGGCCATCTGGCGCAGCAGCCCGGCGAGTCGGCTCTCTGCGGTCGCCACGGACCGTTCGTGCCGCGTCGCTGCGGAGTCTTCGAGATAGAGGACCGCAGCCTCACGTGCGAGCGCCTCGATGTCTGCTGTGTGGGCCGAGGTGACTGCTTCGTCAAGAAAAGCTGTCCGCTGGCCGCTCGCCACGATGCTGGTGGTGAGCCTAGCGCTTTGAAAGAGAGTGTTCTGAAAGGGCGTCTTTCGTTCGTATCGGACGGTGAGGCGGCGGTAGCCGAAGAGCCAGGCGATCGACCGTTCGATCTTCCACCGGTGCCACCCAAGGCCTTCGCCGGACTCAATGCCGGGCCGCGCGATGCGCGCGACGAGCCCGCGCTCGCGCAGCCAGGCCGGATGTTCGGCGGAGAAGTACGCCTTGTCCGCACGGAGTTCGACGGGTCGGAGCCGCCATGATCCCCGGCGGGACCGGACGGCGGGTATGCCGCGAATGAGCGGTTTGAGGGCGAGGCGCTCGTGCATGTCCGCGCCGAACACGGAGGCAGCGAGCGGGATGCCCTGGGCATCGGACGGCACGTGCAGCTCACTGCCCTTCTGGCCGTGATCGACCCGGTCCGGCCCAGTCAGCGATCCCCCTTTGAGACGCGAACGGAGGCCGCGTCGACGATCGCCGAGGGCTGGTCCGCCTCACCGCGGGCCCCAAGTTCGTCCAGCACCGCCGGTGCAGCCGACGCCACAGGCCGGCCTCGTTCCATACCGTGAAGCGGCGATGCGCGGTGGCGGGCGACGTACCGAACGTCGGCGGCAGACGCCGCCAGGCACAACCGCTCGCTGGTCAGCCCGTAGACCACTGCCGTGAACACGACCCACTCGTCACACGGAGCGATCCCACCACCTTGCGGACGAGCAGCGAACGACGGCGGCAACGGGGAGGCCGGCTCCCGGAGTTCATCAGGAACCTGACGCTTCGATGGATCAGCACCGACGACCGGCAGCATGCCGCACGAACATCAAGTCACGTGAGACACCCTCTAAGAACTCCTAACGAAATGATCTTCGAGGTGGTTGGATCGCTCCGGGAGCATCGATCCGGGGGTGTGAGGTGGCTCGGCCGAAGCCGTGGCATGTCGAGGACGAACTGTGGGCGGTGATCGAACCACTGCTGCCGAAAGTCGAACGTCGCACTCGCCATCCCGGGCGGAAGCGGCATCCGGACCGGCTGGTGTTCCAGGGCATCCTGTTCGTCCTGCACAACGGGATCACCTGGGAACACCTGCCTCAGGAACTCGGCTTCGGCTCGGGCATGACCTGCTGGCGCCGCCTCGCCGAGTGGACCGAGGCCGATGTGTGGCCCAGGCTCCATCAAACGCTCTTGGCCGAGCTCCGCAGTGCGGACGTCCTGGACTTCTCCCGGGCGGCGGTCGACGGCTCCCATATCCGGGCGCTAAAGGGGGCCCAAGACTGGATGAACCCCTGTCGATCGGGGCAGAACCGGCAGCAAACACCACCTAATGGTGAGTTACGAGGCTGGTGAAGCCTGAAGCACCACCGGGCCCGGAGCCCTTTGATCAGACGGGTTCACCAGCCTCGTGTCGTGGCGGCGGCACGAACGCGATCGAGGCGAGGATGTTCGTGGTCTGAGCCGCTCGCGAGGAACACCTCCCAGCTCACCGGGAGCCTTCAGGCTCCTGAAAAGACTGAGGACCTCGCGGGTAGCTGGGGTCACGAACTGCTAATCGGATGCTGGGCCGTCAGAGCCCTTCCAATTAGGGAGTTGCGTGCCTCCACGGCTATGACCAGCAGGCGAGAGGTGCAACTGCCAGGAAGGACTCGAGACAACCACATGAAGATCTTCTGCGGTATCGACTGGGCCAGCGACCACCATGACATTGCCCTCGTCGATGCCGACGGCATGCTTGTGGCCCGGGCCAGGATCGCTGACGATGTCGCCGGCCTCCAGCAGTTGCTGGACCTCCTGGCCGAGCACGGAGACACCCCCGAAACCCGCATACCAGCCGCCATCGAGACGTCGCGAGGACTGCTGGTGGCCTGCCTGCGAGCCACCGACCGCCCCGTCTACGCAATCAATCCGATGGCAGCGTCCCGTTACCGTGACCGCCACACCGTCGCGCGCAAGAAGTCGGACCACTTCGATGCCATGGTCCTCGCCAACATCTTGCGCACCGACACCGCAGCACACCGGACGCTGCCCGCCGACACCGAACTCGCCGAGGCCATCGCCGTCTTGGCTCGCGCCCAGCAGGACGCGGTCTGGGACCGCACCCAGGCTGCCAACAAACTGCGGTCCCACCTGCGCGAATACTTCCCCGGCTATCTCGCCGCCGTCCAGCCGATCCTCGGCGGCCTGTGCTCATCCGCCGCTCGCACGCTGCTGGCAGCCGCAGCCTCCCCGGGCCGAGCCGCCCTGCTGACCAAGACCCAGCTGCGGGCCGCGCTGAAAAGGGCCGGACGGCAACGCGGGATCGAGGCCGAGGTCACGCGCCTGCAAGCGGTCCTACGGGCCCCACAAATGCGCCAACTCCCGCTGGTCGAAGACGTGATGGGCCACCAGGCCCTGACACTGCTCCGGAAGTTGGACGCCGCCTGCACCAGCGCAGATGAGCTCGCCGAAGCCGCGGTGGAAGCTTTTGAGACACACCCGGACGCCGACATCATCACCAGCTTCCCCGGACTCGGCTCCCTCACCGGCGCCCGTGTGCTCGCCGAGATCGGAGACGATCGATCCCGCTTTGCCGATGCCAGGGCCCTCAAGTCCTACGCCGGAGCAGCACCAGTGACCCGGGCATCCGGCAAAAGTGTCTCCGTCGAGGCCCGCCGGATCAAGAACCAGCGTCTCGCTGCTGCTGGCTATGTCTGGTCGTTCGCGTCCCTGACGGCTTCAGCAGGCGCCAGAGCTCACTACGACCGCAGACGCACCACCGGCGACCGGCACATCTCCGCCCTGCGGAATCTCTTCAACCGCATGATCGGGTGCTTGCACCACTGCCTCGCCAAGCAAGTCCACTATGACGAAACCATCGCCTTCCCCTCCCGCCTCGAGCCCATACTCACTGCCGCAGCTTGACCGCTTAACCCCATCGGATGTCTGATCACCGATGCCACCGGCATCCCGCTCGCCGTCACCCTGACCGGCGGCAACCGCAACGACATCACCCAGCTCATCCCACTGCTCCAGGCAGTGCCACCCGTGAGGGGCAGGCGCGGCCGGCCACGGCGCCGTCCCGACGTCGTGCTCGGTGACCGCGGCTACGACCACAACAAGTACCGCCGCCTTGTCCGCGCGCTCGGCGTGAAGCCACTGATCGCGCGACGCGGCACCGAACACGGCTCCGGACTCGGAACCCAACGGTGGGTTGTCGAGCGCGCCTCGCCCACCTGCACTGGTTCCGCCGCCTGCGGGTCCGCTGGGAGATCCGCGACGACATCCACGAAGCCTTCCTGACCCTGGGATGCGCACTCATCTGCTGGCGGCGGCTGAACACATCCCGCCGTGTGCCAGCCCAGACGGCTGTTGCAGGATCAGGGGATCGGCACTTGGCTACGGGAGGCACCCCATCACCCTCATCACGCACGAGGACCCGATCGGCAAGGACCTCATCGACCACATGATTCAGGCAGACCTGTCTGACCGTAAGGACGGATGGCGCGAGCAGCTCGGCGTACGCAGGCTCACCGGGGACACGTTCGAGGTGGCCTGCCTTCCCTTCTTCACTCAGGGCATCTGCCACCGAGATGTGGTCACCGTCGACGACAACCAACTCGTGACCACGGTGGTGCACAAGTCCGGCCACCAGACCATTCGCGTCGCTCTCGTCATGAAGAACCAGGACGACCGCGAGCGGGTCCGCAAACTCCTCCAGATCAAGGTGACCGAAACCGGACTCCCTCACGAATGGCTTCATGTCACCTATCTAGCGGTCGACCTTCCACCTGGTAGCGACGCCGACTCTCTCGTGCAACTACTGAAGCATCTTTCCCAGACACGCAACCTCTACTGGGAGATCGACTCCTGACCCAACGTTCATTCCGTTAGAAGTTCTAAGCCTTGATCGGTGCGGCCGACCGGGCGGCCTGCTCGATCTTCGCGCAGTAGGCTGCACGGGCTTCCTCGTCGATCGGCTGCTCGTGTTCGGCGCGCACCCCGGTCCGGCCGTCGAGGCCCTCGCGCAGGATATCGGCGTGCCCGGTATGCCGGATGGACTCGCCGAGGACATGGACCATGATGGCGAACAGGTTCGTGTTGAGATGCGGCTCCGGCCACCACGGCACGTGGCCGGGGGCGTCGAGGGGAAGCTCGTCGATCGTCGCGTCCGAGTGTTCCCAAGTGCGCTGGTAGAGCCCGATGATCTGATCGCGGGTCTCGTCCTCGGTCGCCCACAGATCGCTGCCGTCGTAGTCCTGCCATCGGGGCAGCGGTTCCGGGGAAGGGCGGTCGAAGACCTCGCCGAAGTACCTGGCCTCGACGGTGGCCACATGTTTGACCAGGCCGAGGAGGTTGGTCCCGGTCGCGGTCAGAGGTCTGCGCGCGTCGTATTCGGACAAGCCGTCGAGTTTCCAGAGCAGCGCCTCGCGGTCCCGCCGCAGTCTCCCATGCAGGTTGCCTTTCGCGAATTCATCGATCATGCGGCATGAGCCTGCCATGGGCTACTCGTGGCCTCAAGATCCCGTACGACAGCCGAGTGGCGCGCACCTTCCCGCCGGCATCTGTATTGCTTCCGTTCTCAGTCTCGGCTGTACCTGCGTGCGTGCACCATCAGGCAGCGGCCGTTCATGGGTGATGAGGCCGGCCGAACCGGGGCGGCGCGGGCGGCCTGGGCCCGGAGCAGGCCGGCGGCATCCCGCAACAGGTCGTGGCCGAGTTCGGTCGAGCGGCGCGGTTCGCAGGGGTCACCGCCGACGGCGGCCTGGACCAGCCAGGGGTGCAGGGCAGTGCGCCGCTGCAGGCGGCGGCACAGACCGTCGCCAGCGACGATGTGGAGCGTGCGCGGGCCCGGGCGTCCTGCCCCGCCGAGCAGGCACTCGGCGAGCAGCAGGGCCGGCAGCGTCACCGGCAGCGCGACTTCCCGGCAGACGACGCGACTTGTGGCGAACAGGCCGGCCGCCACGCTGATGAGGCCGACGGCAGGTGGCGGCAAACCGCAGGGATCCGAACAGGGATCCGGTAACGGCGCCCAGGACGTGTCGCGCCGCAGAACGCCTGCTGCGAGCTGTGGGGTCTTCCGCGGCTTGGGGGTCTTCCGTGGCTACGGAAGACCCCCACCTTTCCGAAGACCACCCAGAGCGACCTCCTACGGCGCCGCATCCTCCTGTCACCTTGATCAACCAGCCACCACCCCCAAATCAGCGGCAGAGCCCGTAAAGCGAGCCAGAACCGACGATACGCCGGCAGTGGTTCACCACTCGGGGCAGCGCCCGGACGGTGAAGGGAATCGAGCGAGGCCGAGGCTGACAGTGAACATGGGTGGCGGTGATGGAGGGTTGTTGGGGTAGCGGGTGTGCTGGAGGGGGCGGTGGCAGCCAGGCTGGGGCGGGTGCGGCTCAGGTGGTTGTGCTCTGTTTGAAGGGATCTGCTTGTGGGTGCTGGGCGGCTGCGACGGTGCATGCGGCGCGCACGAAGGCGGCGACGGCCGCGGAGCGCGCGTCCTGAGGCCAGGCGACGGCCAGGGTGGCGTCCGGGAGGTCGCTGACCGGGCGGTAGGCGATGCCGGGTCGCGGGTAGCGCCGAGCGACCGAGGTGGGCGTGAAGAACACGATGCTGCCGGTCTCGACGAGGCTGAAGATCTCTGACAGGTTCGAGGCCGGCTGAGCCGCTCCGAACGGGCGCTCGCCGGGCCGGCCGTGACTGGCCGGGGAGCCGCCGGGAAGGTTCCGACCGACCAGGTCGTCCAGGCACAGCCGGGTCCGGGTGGCGAGCGGGTCGGCGGCCGCCAGGGCCACCAGTACCGGTTCGGTCAGAAGCGGCTCGCTGTCCAGGCCGCGGCCGTCGAAGGGGCACAGTACGAGTCCCACGTCGGCGCGGCCGTCGCGCAGTGCCTGCGGCTGCTCGCCGAAGCCCCCGAGGACCAGCTGGTGCGGCAGGGCCGCGGCGTCCGTGCCGTAGGTGTCGATGATTTGGGGCAGTAGACCGCCGTCGACATCGGCCTTGAGCGCGACCCGCAGCCGGGGCGATGCGCTGCCTGCCTGCCGGGCCCGGTGGGCGGCAGCGGTGACCGCGTCCAGGGCGGTCCGGGCATCACGCAGCAGGACTTCCCCGGCCGCGGTGAGCGTCACCTGCCGGGTGGTCCGTTCGAACAGCCCCACGCCGAGCTGCCGTTCAAGTCCCCGGATCGTGCGGGACAGCGGGGGCTGTGCCATGCCCAGCCGAGCGGCGGCGCGTCCGAAGTGCAGTTCCTCCGCGACCGCCACGAAGTATCGGAGCTGCCGCACCTCCAGGTCATTCATACCTCCAAGGTATCAATGGAGATCGGATCGGTCCTTCACCCACGCTGTCGCCCCAGGTTGACTCGAAAGCAACCGGCAACGCCCCCTGGGGTTCCGCCATCGACCGTCTCTCACAGAGGTACTCATGATCGTCATCACCACCCCCACCGGCGACATCGGCCGACAGGTCGTGGACCGCATCCTGGACAGCGGCCAGGCGGTCCGTGTGATCGCCCGCGATCCCTCCTGTCTGTCGGCGCACGTGCGCGCCCACGCTGAAGTGGTGCAGGGCTCCCACAGCGACGCCGACACAATCACAAAGGCGCTCGAGGGCGCAGACCGAATGTTCTGGCTCGTGCCCCCGGCCGGATTCCGCGATGCCGACAGCGCCAAGCGCTACTACCTGGAGTTCACCGGGTCCGCCTGCTCGGAGGCCGCGAGCCGAGGCGTGCGGATGGTGGGCGTCACATCCCTGGGCCATGGGTACCAGGGCGAGGCCGGGCTCCTGTCGGCCGCGCTGGCCATGGACGAGCTGATCGAGGACACCGGCGCTGACTACCGGGCGCTGGCTCTGCCGTTCTTCATGGAAAACCTGCTCCGCCACGCCCCGGCGATGGCACGGCAGGGAACGTTCTCCATGGCGAACGCCGCAGACCGGCCGCTGCCGACCGTCGCCACCCGGGACGTCGCCGCCGCCGCGGCAGCGCTCCTCCTCGACACCTCCTGGCACGGGCAGGCCCGCATCCCCTTGGTCAGCCCCGACAACCTGACCCCCGAAGCCATGGCCGAGGTCATCTCCAACACCCTGGGCCGCACGGTCCACTACCGTCAGGTCCCGCTCGCGGACTTTCAGGCCACGCTGGTGCAGCGCGGCGCGAGCCCGGCGCTGGCGCAGGACATGGCGGACATGGTCAACGCGCAGAACAACGGAATCTACGACGCCGAACTCCGCAACCCGAGCCCCGCCGCCACCGGTTTCCGCCAGTGGTGCCAGGACAGCCTCAAGCCGGCCGCCCAGTCCTGACAACACGCCGATCAATGTCCGAAGACGGCGAACAGCCGTTGGGTGCGGCTCTCCTGAAGTACTTTGCCTGGCCAGCGTAGTTGTGGGTCAGTCTGGCGGGCTTGAGCTCGTAACGCTACTGGGCTGCCGGCCGCACACTCGCTTGCCAGCAGCAACCGAACAGCCGACAAAGCCTCGACCGTATCGCCGCCAGTCGCTTGACGACTTGCGGCAGTCAGGCGTCGTCCAACCCTTCCAGCAGGTGCTTCCGGTCGAGCGCAACTACGTCTACCAGGACCTGGTGATCGCCTCGGTCAGCACCCGCTTCCTCTTCTTCGGTGAGCGATGTGCCATCTCGTCGCCGATCGGCGAACCGGCGTCCAGCAGCTGTGTCGGCTTTGGGGTCGAGCGATGGCTGCACGTGGTGGCGGACCACTTCGGCGGGGACTGGGACCGGGCCCGGGACGCCGTCGAGGAGGCCGGGAAGTCACTGGGCTGAGCGAGCAGCCGGGTGGTGGTGCGCGCCCGCCGGCGTGCACCACCGTTTCCCGGCCGTCTCAGTCGGCCTGCGGCCGGGGGGGGCGCGGCCGGCCGTCACGTTCCAGCGGCCGTCGGTGCGGGTGAGCCGGATGGGGTGGTCGAAGCACTTGCTGACCTGGTCGCTGGTGAGGACCTCATCGGCGGGGCCGGAGGCCAGGCAGCGACCGTAGCGCAGCAGCATCACGTGGGTGGTCCCGGGAGGGAGTTCCTCCAGATGATGGGTGACCAGGACCGAGGCGAGGTCCGGGTAGGTGTGCTGCAAGGTGTCGAGCCGCTCGATGAGCTGCTCGCGGCCGGCGACGTCCAGACCGGTCGCGGGTTCGTCGAGCAACAGCAGCCGCGGACTGGGCATCAGCGCCCGGGCGATCAGCGTACGGCCCCGCTCGCCCTGGGAGAGGGTCGGCCATCGTGCCTCTCGGCGGTCGCCGAGGCCGAGCAGTTCGATGAGGCGGTCGGCCAGGGCAGCCTGCTCGGGGGCCGGGGTCCAGCGGGGGACGCGTTCGAGGGTGTTGGTGACGCCGGTCAGTACGACGTCGTGGACCTTGAGGGCCGAGCGAAGGTCGTGCCGTGGGTTGACGTGGCCGACGTAGGACCGCAGTTGGCGCATGTCGACCCGTCCCAGCCGGTGGCCCAGTACCTCGACGCTGCCGCGGGTGGGGTGGGTGAGCGCCCCGACGAGACCGAGCAGGCTGGTCCTGCCCGCACCGTTGGGGCCGAGCAGCGCCCAGTGCTCGCCGGCCCGTACGGTCAGCGACACGTCGCTCAGGATCGCGCTGCCGTCGCGGACGACCTCCACGTCCCGTGCGTGGAGTACCGGTGCCATGGTCACGCGGAGGCCTGTTCGCAGTGGTTGACTGCGGCCATGACCGCGTGGACGGACGCGGTCAGGACGGAGGTGTCCCAGCCCGCGCCCCAGCAGGTCACGCTGTTCATACCGTTCACGCCATTCACGCCGTTCACGCCGTTCACGCGGCATTCGGCGTAGGCCACGGCGGGGCTGCCCGGACCGGTGCTGGTGGAGTGCTCGGCGTAGCCGAGGATGTCGACGGTGATGCCCATGGTGCGCAGGGCGTCGGCGAGGGCGGACAGCGGTCCGTTGCCGGTGCCGTGGCAGAAGTGCTCCTGCCCGCCGGTGCGCAGGGTGCAGGTGAACCGGTGCTCGCCGGGGGCGGGTTCCGTGGCGTTCCAGGAGGCCAGGGCGATGGGGCCGGTCACGGCGGGGGCGATGTAGGTGGTGCGGAAGAGCTCCCACAGCTCCTGGTGGCTCAGCTCCTGGCCGGTGGAGTCGGTGACGTGCTTCACCGTGCGGGAGAAGTCCGGGCGCATCGAACGTGTCAGGCCCCGCAGCGGCAGCCGAGGAGAAGGAGCTCGTGGAGCAGCATGCGAGGTACGGTAACGACAACTCAGCTCCTCAGACAACCCGAGAGGTGTGGGAAGGTGACCACCACATGTCGCTAGGTGCCTTGCGGCCGTCCCCCTTGGTCGAGCAGGCCACGGAACACCTGCGCGAGCAGATCACCGGCGGTGAGTGGGCCGTGGGGACGAAACTCCCCGGCGAGACCGCTCTCGCCAAGTCCCTCGGCGTGGGGCGCTCCACCGTCCGTGAGGCCCTGCGCGCACTGGTCGGCGCGGGACTGGTGCAGGCACGCCAGGGATCCGGTGTCTTCGTCATCGCCACCGAACCCAGGGACGACTGGTCCACCCAGCTCCGCCAGGCGGTCATCGCGGACGTCTACGAGGTGCGGATGCTCCTCGAGGTGGAGGCCGCGCAACTGGCCGCGCAGCGCCGGACCGAGGACGACATCACCGCCCTCCACGAGGCCCTGGCCAGGCGCAGTGCCGCCGCGAGCGCCGGCGACGCCGAGTTCGTGGCGGCCGACATCGCCCTGCACCAGGTCATGGTCGCCGCGGCCCACAACCCGGTGCTCACCGGCCTGTTCACCGAGTTCGTCCCGGTGCTGCAGCGACGGCTCCTCGATCTGGTCGAGCTGCTCGGCCTGCGCTCCGACGATCCGAACCACGGCGACGCGGGACATGCCGTCCTGGTGGACGCCGTCGTGCAGGGGGATGCCGAGGCGGCCGGACGAGCGCTACGGGACGAGCTCCAGCAGACCCTCGCCCTGCTCCACTCCCTCTGATCCACGCCGTCGTCCGTCGTCGTCCCGGACGACCCCGGCGGCGAGGGCTCGGACGACCCCGACGGGCCGCTGGTCGAACTGATCGGATCGCTGGGAGGCGCGGAGGCCGGACTGCTGCTGGAGCACCTGGTTCTGCGCCAGATGTTCCCCGCTGGTCATCGTGCGGAGGATCTTGCCGGTCGGTCGCCATGGCGGACCCGAGCCGGCGGCGCGGGCGGCCGATGCGCTCGATGCAGCGGGTCCACGTGGGGCCGCGCCTCCGCTCGGAGCCGGAGGCCGAGTGGCCGTACGTGCGATCGATCGAGCCCTGCCCCCGCGACCTGCCCGACGAGGAAAAACCTTCGACCGATCAGGCACCGATGCGGCACCCTCCCCAGCATGACCACGCCGTCGTTCATCCCTGGACTGGAGCTCTCCCGGCGCTTCTACTTCGAAGCCGTACGGCCCTTGCTGGACGAGGCCGTCCCTGGGGTTGCGCACTCCGCCGCCCGCCTCGGCAGCGGCTCGGAAGTCCTCGGATTCGATACCGCCCGCTCCGCCGACCATGAGTGGGGACCCCGCCTGCAGCTCTTCCTGCACCCGCAAGACGTCACCCGCCACGGCGTGAAAATCACGGCACTGCTCGGCGAACGCCTGCCGAAAACCTTCCTCGGCTACCCCACGCACTTCGCCGGCACCGGCGAGGCAGGCATCCGGGTCATGCAGGCAACGGACGGACCAGTCCACCATCGAGTCGAAATCACCGACCCGGCCGCCTGGTTCACCGCGCACCTCGGCTTCGACCCGCGCACGGACATCACCCTGGCGGACTGGCTGGCCACCCCCACCCAGAGCCTCGCCGAGGCCACGTCCGGCGCCGTCTTCCACGACGGACTCGGCGAACTCGCACCAGCCCGTGCCCACCTCGACTGGTACCCCCACGACCTCTGGCTCTACCTCCTCGCCTGCCAGTGGCAGCGCATCTCCCAGGAGGAAGCCTTCGTCGGCCGCTGCGGCGAAGTGGGCGACGAACTCGGCTCCGCCGTCGTCGCCGCCCGCCTGGTGCGCGATCTGATGCGACTCTGCCTGCTCATGGACCGCCGCTACCCGCCCTACAGCAAATGGCTCGGCAGCGCCTTCACCCGCACCCCGCAGGGATCCGCCCTCACCCCGGTCCTCACCGCGGCTCTCACCGCCGCCGACTGGCGCACGCGCGAGCACCACCTCGCACGCGTCTACGAGGCCGTCGCGGCCACGCACAACCGGCTCGGTCTCACCGACCCGGTCGACCCCGCCACGCGGCCCTACCACACCAGACCCTTCAAGGTCCTGCACGCCGAACGCTTCACCACGGCGCTGACCAGTCGTATCACCGACCCGGCCATCAGCTCCCTGCCCACGATCGGCACCGTCGACCAGTTCATCGACAGCACCGACGTCCTCAGCCACCTGGAACTGACACGCGCGGCCACCGACGCCACGGTCTGCTCCCCTCCCGCCTGAGACCGCCCGCCCCGCGCCAAGAGCCGGCTGCGACCTTGGCGACGGGCGGCGACGCCGCACTATGCTCCCGACGAGGTGTCAGCACCGGTCGTGCTGCCGGCGCCCTCCTGGGAACGGTCGGCGCTGGACAGGTGCTCGACTGCGCCGAGGAAGTCGCGGAAGGCCCGGTCGGTGCGGGCCGTGTCGCCGGTGGCGTCGAGGTCCATGAGAAGACCACGGATGACGGCGAGAACGAGCGTCGCGAGATCCGGCCGGCCGATGCTGCGCAGGCCGTCCTCGAGCGGCCCGAGCCAGTCGGTCGTCGCGGTGCGCCGGAAGTCGGGCCACAGCCGTTGCTCCGCGCTCTCGCGCAGCCGACCGAACATCCGCAGGTACGGCTGCCCGTCCGGGCCGGTGATCGAGGTCCAGGCGCGGTCCAGGGTGGCCGCGTACGGCTCGCCGGGTCGCTCCCGCAGGAGGGCGCCGAACAGGTCGAGCTGGCGTTGCCGAGCGTGCGCGAGGACCGCCCGCAACAGGGCGTCGCGGGTGCCGAAGTGATAGATCAGCATGCGGGCCGAGGTTCCGGTGGCAGTGGCCAGCGGTTCGAGGCGGTCGGGGAGGCCGTGCGCGAGGGCGTGATCAGCACACGCGTCCAGCAGCCTCTCCTTGATGCGCGGTTGCGGTCGTCTGCCCACCGCTCGACTTTTTCACGTAACAGCTACTACGTCTACCGTTGATCGAAAGGCGGTCGAGGCAGACATGGAGGCAGCGATGAGGGTCGTGTTCGTGCATGGGGCGTGCGTGCGAAACGGGTTGTGGTGGTGGCACCGCACCGCCGAGTTGCTGCTGGAGAGAGGGGTGCCGAGCCTGGCCCCGGCGCTGCCGAGCTGCGGCGAGGCGGGCCCGCCCGGCGGCGCCGGCGGTCCGGGGCTGTCCGAGGACGTCGCGGCGGTGCGGCAGACGCTGCTGGAGAGTGACGAGCCGACGGTCGTGGTCGCCCACAGCTACGGCGGCATCGTCACCGCGGAAGCCGCCGCGGGCGTCGGGTCGGTACGCCACCTGCTGCTGGTCTCCAGCTACCTGCCCGAGGTCGGGCAGAGCCTGTCGGAGTTCGGGGACGGCGGCCCCGCCCCGTTCCTCGACGTCGACCCCGACGCCGGCACCTTCGGGGTGCGCCCGGAGCTGCTCGTGGACACCTTCCTGCAGGACTGCGACGCCGAGGTCCAGGCGCAGGCGGCGCACCACCTCGCCCGACAGAGCGTGCACGTGACCGGGCAGCCGGTCGGCGCGGCGGCATGGCAGCAGGTGCCCTCGACGTACCTCGTCTGCACCCAGGACCGGGGCACCCCGCCGCGGCTGCAGCGCGAGTTCGCGCGCCGGGCCGGCAGCGTCGTCGAACTCGACGCCGGACACCACCCGTTCCTGTCCCAGCCGGCCGCGGTCCGAGACCTCCTGCTGAGCCTGTGACGGCGGCCGCGATTCCGGACAGCGGTTCGGCCATGCCCACAGGGTGCGGCGGGCTGTGCCCAACGACGGGGCGGAGGAGTTCCCACCGCTCACGTTCGCCGTGCCAGGATCCAACAGAAGTCAGCGTTCCACGACCGCCGACTCGAGCAGGGACAAGGTCCGGTTGTCCGCGTCCACGTCTGCGCGGACGCCGACGGGCAGCGGCAGGTTCGGCGAGGTGTGGCCGAAGTCGACCTGGGCGAGGACGGGGATGTCACGGTGCGCCAGGACGTCGAGCACAACGTCGCGCAGACCGACCTGGTCTGCTTCGCCCTCGTAGGGCGTGACCTCTCTGGGGATGCCGACCACCATGCCCGCGATCCGGTCCAGCACACCGGACAGCCGCAGGGTGTGCAGGTCGCACCAGATCCGCGTGACCGGTCGCTCCACCTCTTCCCAGAACAGGACGGCCCCGTCGAACTGCTCCGCGGCCAGTGCGAAGGGCGTCGCCTGCAACTGGACCAGGCGGTTCAACAAGCCGCCGACCAGCGGTCCCTGCGCGCGGCCCGGCCGCCAGGTTTCCCAAGTCCCCCCTTGCGGCAGGACGCCCGGCGCCTCGGCCTTGGTGAGCACACGGGCGTAGAGGTCGACGAGTTCGGACCGACGGGCCTCGTCGCCCAACGTGTACCAATCGCTGCCGAAACCGTGGGTGGCGATGTCGGCGTGGAAGCCGACGAGGCCGGTCCTGGCGTACAACGCCATCTGCAGCAGCGAGATGTCGCTGTAGCCGAGGATCGGCTTCGGGTCAGCCCGGACCGCATCCAGATCGATCAAATCGAGATAACCAATGGTCGCCTGGCCACCCGTGTGCGCGACGATGGCCCGCACCTCCGGATCCCGGAGCAGCGCGTTGAGCTCGGCTGCCTGCTCCGCCGGAGCGCCCGCCGCCCACCAGCGGCTCCGCGCGGGGTCGACCATCGGGCTGACCCGCACGCGGAAACCCATCCGCTCCAATATCGCCACACCGCGTGCGAGCAGTGGCTCCTCACCGGGCTCGAGCCGGCCCGAGGGCGCGGCGACGACCACCAGATCGCCGGGACGCAGCGCACGGGGACGACGGATCGCAGGCATGGGCCCTCCTTGTTGATCGACAACGGCTGGACAACCACGCAGATACCGCCGGTATTCCGCCTCCTCGACACGATCGAGCAAGGCTCCGGAATCCCGACAGACCGCCAACAGCCGCCAACAACCCCCGCGTTGACATGCAAACGACGCCACCTACCTACAGGAAGGCACTCGCTCATGCGCACGCTGTACGTCGTCACCCATCCCGAGGCGACGCACCACATCGAGGGAGTCGTCGGCGGATGGCACGACTCGCAACTGACGCCCGCCGGTGTCCGTGCCGCGGTCTCCATCGCCCAGGCGCTGCGGGCCCAGATCCCGGACGGCGCCGAAGTCGAGCTGTACACCTCTGATCTGCAGCGCACCCTACGGACGGCCGAGGAGGCGGCCGGGCTGTTCGGCGTGCAGCCGATCGCGGATCGCAGGCTGCGGGAGAAGTCCTACGGCGAGGCGGAGGGACGGCCGCAGGAGTGGCTCGACCAGCGCTTCGTCCCACCGCCGGCGGTGGGGGAACGGATGGAGCACGACGAGGGCGTGGACGGCGCGGAGACGAAGGCGGCGTGGGCGCGGCGCGTCTACGCGGCCATGGACGAGATCCTGCAGAGCCCTTGCGAACACCAGATCATCGTGACGCACGGCGGTTCCCTGACGTGCGTCGTGGCGTGCTGGATCAGAATGCCGATCGCGTCGGCCGGCTATGCCAGTTTCCGGGCGCCCTCCGGCAGCATCACCACCTTGCGTGAAGACGACTTCTTCCACAACCGTCAAGTCGTCAGCCTCGGTGACACCCGGCATCTCGACTCGGCCCAAGCCGGCTGACCTCGCCCCGGCCCCGCTTCGACGGCACCGCGGTGGGGCGGGGCCGCGAGCGGCCGAGCATACGTACGGCGGCGCGAGGGCCGCCGATGTGGGCGATGCGCCCGTCAGGCAGGTCTCACAGGTGCGGCAGGCGCCTGCGTGTCGGCCACGTCATGGCATTCGTCCCCGCAGGCATCCGAGCAGCGCGTGCAGGGCCGGGTTGTCGTTGGTGCGGCGCCACACGAGGTCGAGTTCCACGGGCGCCGGCGTGGGCGGTTCGACCGGTTTGAAGACGACCTCCGGGTATCGCAGTTGTGCGGCTGACTCCGGTACCAGGGCCACGCCCAGGCCGACATTGACGAGCGCGAGGATGCTGTGGACCTGGCTCAGGTACTGGGAGTACACGGGCGTGACATGGGCTGAGCGGAAGATGCTGATGAGCAGTTCGTGGAAGTAGCGGGCCTCTACGGGTGAGTACATCAACAGCTCCTGGCCGTCGAAGTCTCTTATGTGTAGCGCTCCTTGATCTTTCGTCAGTTCATGTGTCGTCGGCAAGGCGGCGACCAGCTGTTCCTTGAGGGCAGGTCTGGACACCAGGTCCGGGCCGGTGACCGAGGGCCGGACGAGGCCCAGGTCGAGGCTGTTGTTGGAGAGCGCCGCGAGCTGGTCCCGGGTGACCATCTCGCGCAGGACGATCTCCGCGTGGGGCATCGCCTCGCGGGCCGTGCTCAGCAGGGCGCCGAGTGTGGAATGGGCGCTGGCGGCGGTGAACCCGACGGTGACACTGCCCGCCTCTCCCGTCGACACCTGCCGTACGGCGAGCGCCGCATGCTCGGAGTGGCGCAGGATGCTGCGGGCCTCCGCCAGGAAGGCTCGGCCCGCAGGGGTCAACTGCACGGATTTGTTGCTGCGGTTGAGCAGCTCGGCACCGAGGTCGTGCTCCAACTGCCGTATCTGCCTGCTGAGCGGGGGCTGCGTCATCCGCAGCCGCTGCGCCGCGCGCGTGAAGTGCAGCTCCTCCGCCACGGCGACGAAACTCGTCAGTTGCGTGAGTGTGAACAACGATGCTCTCCAGGTATCAACACATGCAAATTTTGAGTTAGACGGGAATCCTCCGGAGCCCTAGTTTCAAGGGGCAATCAACCCTCCAAGGCACCGGAGCTTCGAGTGGTGAGTACGGCCGACACGGCACTGCACGTCTCGAACCAGGGCGAGTCCACACTGGACCGGATCTCCTGGCTCAAACTGTCTTCGATCACTCTTCCGCTGGCCACGCCCGTGAGTGACGCCAAGGTGCTGACGGGGCGCCAGACGCCCATGACCGAGGTCGCCTTCCTCTTCGTCGAGGTCGGCACCGAGCACGGCCACGAGGGCATCGGCTTCAGCTATTCCAAGCGCGCGGGCGGTCCCGGACAGTTCGCACACGCCAAGGAGCTCGCCCCCGTCCTGCTCGGCGAGGACCCCAGTGACATCGCCAGGATCTGGACGAAGCTGGTGTGGGCGGGCGCCTCGGTCGGCCGCAGCGGTCTCGCCACCCAGGCCGTCGCCGCCTTCGACATCGCCCTGTGGGACCTCAAGGCCAAGCGCGCCGGTCTGCCCCTCGCCAAGCTGCTGGGCGCCCACCGCGACTCCGTGCGCTGCTACAACACCTCCGGCGGATTCCTGCACACCCCGACCGAGCAGGTCCTGCAGAACGCCGACGCCTCCCTGGCCGGCGGCATCGGCGGCATCAAGCTCAAGGTCGGCCAGCCCGACGGCAGGGCGGACCTGCGCCGGTTGAGCGCCGTTCGCGAACACCTGGGCGACGACGTGCCGTTGATGGTCGACGCCAACCAGCAGTGGGACCGGCCCACCGCGCAGCGCATGGGGCGCGCGCTGGAGGAGTTCGGTCTGATCTGGATCGAGGAGCCGCTCGACGCGTACGACGCCCAGGGCCATGCCGCTCTCGCCGCCTCGCTGGACACCCCGATCGCGACGGGCGAGATGCTCGCGAGCGTGGCCGAGCACCAGGAGCTGCTGCGGCACAACGCGGTGGACGTCATCCAGCCGGACGCGCCCCGCATCGGCGGCATCACGCAGTTCCTCAAGCTGGCCGCGTTCGCCGAGCACCAACACCTGCAACTCGCACCCCACTTCGCGATGGAGATCCACCTCCACCTCGCCGCCGCCTATCCGCACGAGCCATGGGTGGAGCACTTCGACTGGCTGGAGCCGCTGTTCGACGAGCGGCTCCGGATCAGCGACGGCCGGATGCACCTGTCGTCGCGGCCCGGCCTCGGCATCACGCTCAGCGAGCAGGCCCGCGCATGGACGCAGGCGGTGCACGAGGTGGGCGCGCGGCCCTGAGCCGCCGTACCGGGTGACGCCGGACCGCACGGACCGCACGGACCGCCGGACCGCCGGCCCATTGACCAGCCGTGCGCATCACCCTAGCCTCCATCCTCATATGTAGATAGAGTCCATATACATGGAGATCAGTTCATGCCACTGAACACGGCTGCCCAGGAAGTCGCCCAGGATGTCGCCCGCCGTCTGCGGGACGGGATGTCACACGGTGTGCTGTCCTTCCCGCTGACCAGCTTCACGGACGACGAGCGCCTCGACCTGGACGCCTACCGCGCCTATCTGGCCGGCCAGGTGGCCACCGGTCCCGGCGCGATCTTCCCCGCCTGCGGTACGGGCGAGTTCACCGCACTGGACGAGGACGAGTACCGTCAGGTGGTCACGGCCGCGGTGGAGGTGACCGACGGCCGCATACCCGTCGTCGCCGGCATCGGCTACGGCTGGGCCCAGGCCCTGCGTTTCGCCCGGATCGCGGAAGAGGCCGGAGCGGACGCCGCGCTGGTGCTCCCCCACTACCTGCTGAAGGCCCCGCAGGACGGCCTGGTCGAGCAGGTGCGCCGGATCGCCGCGGGCACCGACCTCCCCCTCATCGTCTACCAGCGCGACCAGGTCGCCTTCAGCGTCGAGAGCCTGCGGCGCATCGCGGAGATCCCCACGGTCATCGGCCTCAAGGACGGCCACAGCGACCTGGACCGGCTCCAGCGCCTCACCCTCGCCGCCCCCGATCATCTGCTCTTCTTCAACGGCGCCGCCACCGCGGAGATCCAGGCCCGGGCCTACGCCACGGTCGGCGTTCCCGCGTACTCCTCGGCGGTCCACGCCTTCGCCCCCGAGATCGCGAACGCGTTCTTCAGCGCCTTCCAGAACGACGACCACACCAGGATCGACGAGCTGCTGAGCGGTTTCTACATCCCGCTCGTCGAACTGCGCGACCGCGTACCGGGCTACGCCGTCTCCCTCGTCAAGGCCGCGGCGCGGCTGCGCGGCAGGCCGGTCGGCCCGGTCCGCGCCCCGCTCACGGATCCCGGACCGCGGGATCTCGTCGAGCTGGAAAAGCTCCTGGAGACGGGCCTGGCGCTGGTCGGCGCCACGCGCTGAACCACGCCGCGGACCGAGCCCCACCCGCCGTTTCGCCACCCTCACCTCCTCTCACCACGACACACGGCCGCCGCTCGCCGGACGGGCGGCGGTCGTCATCTGCGCACAGTTCAAAGGGGAACTGATCCATGCCTCTTGTCGTCGTCGGACTCAGCGTGCTGGTCCTGCTGTTCCTCATGACCCGGCTGAAGCTCAACGGCCTCGTCGCCCTGCTCCTGGTGGCCGTCGGTGTCGCACTCGTCGAGGGGATCCCGGCCGCGGACATCGGCGACGTCCTCGGCGAGGGGGTCGGCGACCAGATCGGCGACACCCTGCTCGTCATCGGACTCGGCGCCATGCTCGGCCGCGTCATGGGCGACTCCGGCGCCGCCCAGCGCATAGCCGGCCGGCTCATCGAGGCCTTCGGCCCGCGCTATGTCCAGGTCGCCATGGTCGTCACCGCCATGCTCATCGGCGTGACGATGTTCTACGAGGTCGCCTTCGTCATCATCGTTCCCGTCGCCTTCACCATCGTCCGGGTCACACGCAAGAACCTGCTGTGGGTGGGCCTTCCGATGTCGATCGCCCTGTCCACGATGCACAGCTTCCTGCCGCCGCACCCCGGACCCACCGCCGTCGCCGCCGCCTTCCACGCCTCCGTCGGCCACACCCTCCTGTACGGTCTGTTCTTCGCCGTGCCGATCGGCGCGGGCATCGCGCTGGTATGGCCGCGGCTGCCGTTCGTCCGCCGCATGGACCCCGCGATCCCCACAGGGCTGGTCACCGAGCGGGTGTTCGAGGAGGACGAGCTGCCGGGCATGGGCTGGTCCCTGTTCGTGTCCCTGGTCCCCATCGTGCTGATCGCCGGGGCCGCCGTGGCCGACATGGCGGTGTCGGACGACACGAGCCCGGTCCTGCACGCCGTCGACTTCATCGGCTCGCCCCCGATCGCCCTGCTGCTGACCCTGTGCCTGGCGATGTGGGTGTTCGGCCCCCGCATCGGCCGCAGCCTGGACGAGGTGAGCGCGTCCTGCGTGTCAGCGGCCAAGTCCATGGCGATGATCCTGCTGGTCATCGGCGCAGGCGGCGCCTACAAGGGGGTGCTCGTCGAAGCCGGGATCGCGGACTACATCAAGGACTTCACCGACGGCTGGGACATCTCGCCGATCATCCTGGCCTGGCTCATCGCCGCGATCCTTCGCGTGGCTCTGGGCTCCGCGACCGTCGCCGTGGTCACGGCCGCCGGCGTCGTCGCCCCGCTCGTCGCGGGCAGCGGTGTGCACCCCGAGCTCATGGTGCTGGCCGTCTCCTGCGGCTCGATCGCCTTCAGCCATGTCAACGACCCGGGCTTCTGGATGTTCAAGGAGTACTTCAACCTCTCGGTCCTCGACGCGATCAAGGCCCGCACGACGTACACGACCGTGCTCGCGATCCTCGGCCTGGGCGGCGTCCTCGCCGTGGAATGGGCCCTGGACACCCTCAGCATCTGACCCGCCTCCCCCCTGAAGGAACCTGATGTCAAGCGGAAGCCAGCCGACCGTCACCGCGTTCGCCGTCTACCCGGTCGCGGGACGCGATTCGATGGAGTTGAACCTCTCCGGCGCGCACGGCCCCTATTTCACCCGCAACGTCGTAGTCCTCACCGACTCGGAAGGGCGCACCGGCCTGGGCGAGGTCCCGGGCGGTGAGAAGATCACCCAGACACTCCGGGACGCCGAACCGCTCGTCGTCGGCGCGAAGGTCGGCGACTACAAGCGCGTCCTGCGCGAGATCGGGCAGCGGTTCGGCGACCGCGACTCCGGCGGCCGCGGCCTGCAGACCTTCGACCTGCGGACGACCGTCCACACGGTCACCGCCGTCGAGTCGGCCCTGCTCGACCTCCTCGGCCAGCATCTCGACGTCCCCGTCGCGGCCCTGCTCGGCGACGGACAACAGCGCGACACGGTACGCGTCCTCGGCTACCTGTTCTACGTCGGCGACCCCGACCGCACGGACCTCGACTACGTCCGCGAACCCGACAGCGACGTGGAGTGGTACCGCCTCCGCCACGAGGAGGCGCTCACCCCCGAGGCGATCGTCCGCCAGGCCGAGGCCGCCTACGACCACTACGGCTTCCGCGACTTCAAGCTGAAGGGCGGGGTCCTGGAGGGGGCGGAGGAGGTCAAGGCGGTCCAGCGGCTCAAGGAGCGCTTCCCGGACGCACGGATCACCCTCGACCCCAACGGCGCCTGGTCCCTGCGCGAGGCGATCGAGCTGTGCGCCCCGCTGGTCGGCACCCTCGCCTACGCCGAGGACCCCTGCGGCGCGGAGGACGGCTACTCGGGCCGCGAGATCCTCGCGGAGTTCCGCCGCGCCACCGGCCTGCCCACAGCCACCAACATGATCGCCACCGACTGGCGCCAGCTGACCCACGCCCTGGCCCTGCAGTCCGTCTCCATCCCGCTCGCCGACCCGCACTTCTGGACCATGCAGGGCTCCGTGCGCGTGGCCCAGCTGTGCAACGCGATGGGCCTGACCTGGGGCTGCCACTCCAACAACCACTTCGACATCAGCCTCGCCATGGTCGCCCACTGCGGCGCCGCGGCGCCCGGCGAGTACAACGCCCTGGACACGCACTGGATCTGGCAGGAGGGCCTGGAACGCCTCACGGTCTCGCCGCCCCGCATCGTCGACGGCGAGATCGCGATCCCCGCCGCGCCCGGCCTCGGCATCCAGCTCGACCGGGACCGCCTCCTGGCCGCCCACGAGCTCTACCGCGAGAAGGCTCTGGGCGCCCGCGACGACGCGGTCGGCATGCGCTACCTCGTCCCCGGCTGGACCTTCGACAACAAACGCCCCTGCCTGGTGCGCTAAGCGCTCCGCGATGTGCCGTCGTTCTGCTGCGGCGCCGTTGTGGCTGGTCGCGCCCGCGCGGCGGAGCCGCATATGTCAGCGCCCCGCGCCCCTGAAGGGCGCTGCCGAACCGCCGCCGACATCGCCCGACCCTCTTGGTCCATCCGGCAAGGCCTCGCCCCCGACCGTGTGTGATCGCGGTCGAGGGCGAGAGTGTCCGGTCAGCGTGCTGTCAGGCGCACGAGGTGACCCACTTGTGGGAAGCGACATTGTTGTTGAGCGACTGGTTGAGGCCGTCGCTGCCGCCCGTGCCGCTGCCCGCCCGGTTGAACGTCTCTCGGCCCAGCGGGAGATCGTCCCAATGACTGCCGTTGGGAAGGCAGCGGTAGGCCCCGGCCTGTGACCGGTGATAGTAGAGATTGACGTCGTCGTTGCCGCCCGGGAACCCGTTGTTCCACAGTTGCGATGCGCGATTCCACATGGTCCGGGGGTTGCCTCCCCCGTCGGTGCAGTCACTCCAGTCATTGTCGTTGTTCCGCCACTTGCAGTAGTCACCTTGCCCGTACGGGAGGTCGGCGGCGTAGAGAAAACCGTCGGCGGCTGCGGCGCTGAAACTGTCCGGCACTGCGGCGGACGTCGCAGTGATCGCTTCCGCGTGAGCGGTCGGCGGGGTGACGACGCAGGCCAGACCTTGGATGGCTGCGCTGATCAGGAGAGCGCGGAACTTGGCCATGCTGTGCTCCTTGTCCTTCTGCGGGATCTTCGGAACGGGCGACGACGACGCGCGCCCGGGGTACCGCCGCCAGCTCCAGCCGGAGCTTGGCGGCGGTGTCTGTGGGGTATCGCTCGGCGAGGGCCTTCGCGTAGTGCTGGTCCAGCGCTCGGGCGGTGGCCGCGAGAGCGCTGCGGTCGGCGCAGGATGCCTCCGCCACCGCGAGCCGGACCTGTGTCTTCTGCGGCACCGGGGGCTGCGCCTTCTCCACCTGGGCGCGGATGTCTCCCGGGCTGGTGTAGCCGGTGTGGCCGGAGCGGCGCATGCACTGCGCCCAGCGGGCCATGGCGGCGGCGAACCGGGCGTCGGCGACCACGCGTCCCCGCCGTTCAGCGGCCAGGTCGGAGGCAACGTTCTTCACGTGGTACCAGGTCCGCAGGTCGCCGTAGAGCCGCTGTTCCGCCTCCGAGACACAGCCGTTGTCGCTGTGCCGCAGCACCACCCCGCTGGGGAGTTTCGCCTCCAGCCACCGCGTGCTGTCACCGTGGTACGCCCCGAGCCAGGCGCGCCTGCGTTCCGGTGACAGCGTCGCCGCGTTCCGCTTGTTGGGATGCGATTGGCTCAGCTCCACCAGACGGCGCTGGAGCTCGCCGCCATAGCCGTACCGCTTCGCCCATGCCACGTCATCCACGACGTAGGGGAATTCGCGGAACTCGGGGACCGGATTCCTCGGCACGACCCGGTACGAGAATCCGCGGCCGGTCATGCACGCGCGGATCAGGAGCTGTTCGGCGTCATACAGCAGGCCGGCCTCCTGATCGGTCACCTCGCGGACGAGTTCAGGTGCAACCGGTTGCGGGCCCGAGCAGCCTGCCTGCGAGGCGACGGCCACGACCGCGACCGCAACCACGACGGACACCGTCGGCAGCAGCCTGTTACGCACAGCGGTCGGCGCCATAGGTCCTCACTCCCGTCGGAATTCAAGGCAGCAGCGGGCAGGTCGTCCGCAGTCGCCGTGGAAAGACCGTGGCATGACGGGGCTGTGGGGAAGCTGAAGGTCCCTGAAGGGTCTTCAGGTTCCCCACAGGACAGGGCGGTCATGCTGTCGGTATGCGGATACTGGTGGTCGAGGACGACCGGCGGATGGCGGAACTGCTGCGCCGGGGGCTGGTCGGTGAGGGCTATGCCGTCGATTGCGCCCACGACGGGGTGCGCGGTCTGGAGCTGGCGACGGAGAACGACTACGACGCGCTCGTGCTGGATGTGCTGCTGCCCCGCTTGAACGGCTTCCGGCTGTGCGGGCGGCTGCGTGAAGCGGGGGTGTGGACGCCGGTGCTGATGCTCACCGCCAAGGACGGCGAGTACGACCAGGCCGAGGGCCTGGACACCGGCGCCGACGACTACGTCACCAAGCCGTTCTCCTTCGTCGCACTCGCCGCCCGGCTGCGTGCGCTGATCCGCCGCGGCCGCCCCGACCGGCCCGCCGTGCTGAGGATCGGAGATCTGCTGATCGACCCGGCCGCCCACCACTGCCGCCGCGGGAGCTGCGAGGTGGCGCTGACCGCCCGCGAGTTCGCCGTCCTGGAATACCTCGCCCGCCGCCACGGTGAGACGGTCTCCAAGAGCGAGGTGCTCGAACATGTCTGGGACGACCGCTTCGACGGAGACGTCAACATCGTCGAGGTCTACATCAGCGCCCTGCGCCGCAAACTCGACACTCCCTTCCAGCGGCGCACCATCCGCACCGTCCGCGGCGCCGGCTACCGCCTGGACGCGGGCTGAAGAGGCACACCGGTGAAACGGGTCCGCCGGATGCTCTCGCTGCCGCGTCGGCTGCGGCCTGCCACTGTGCGCATGCGGCTCACACTCCTGGTCGGGCTGGTCGCTCTGAGCTGCCTGAGCGCAAGTGCGCTCGCTCTCGCCATGGTGATCAGGGCCTCATCGCTGCGCATCGCGACTCATGACGCCCAGTCGAACTTCTGGCTCGGGCCTTCCCCCGGAGCCTGGAGCGACGCCCCCTGTACCCGTGACTCGGTGGCGGAGGCCGAAGCAGCCACCCGTCGCGATGAGCTGGACGACCACCCCTACACCTGTACGTATCTCCCGGAGAACGGCGCCAAGGCGGTCCAACCACAGGAGAACACCGGGGAGTTGTCTCTTCTGCCCTGGACCGACCCCGCTCACGTCCACCCCCTGATTCTGGTCAACGACCCCGGCCTGCCTCCCGGATCAGTGATCATCCATTCCCTGTCCTCCTGGCAGGAACGACAGAACACGTTCGGGCGGCTGCTGCTCGGAAGCACGCTGGGGCTCACACTGCTGATCTCAGGCGGCACCCGGTGGGTGGTCGGCCGCGCGCTGGACCCGGTCGAAGCGATCCGTGCCGAGTTCGCCAAGCTGAGCGCCCAGCGTCTGGACCGGCGTGTTCCCGTCCCTCGCGCCGGGACCGAGGTCGCCCGCCTGGCCGGGACCATGAACAGCACCCTGGACCGCCTGCAGACCGCCGTTGACCAGCAGCGTCGGTTCACCGCGGATGCCGCGCACGAACTGCGTACTCCACTCGCCTGCCTGCGCACCGAACTCGAACTCGCCCTCAACCGGCCCGACATCGCCGACTGGCCCCGGGTGGTTCGGGACGCCCACGGGGACTCCATACGGCTGCAGGATCTGACCGAGGACCTGCTGCTCCTGGCCCGCCTCGACGCGGAGGACGCCGACCGGGGGCCCGACGGAAGCGTGGATCTCACCGACGTCGTGCGCGAGGAGACCGTCCGCCGCCGCCCCCGCGGCCTCACCATCGATCTGCACACCGAGCCCGGTCCTGTGACCGTGCGGGGCCGCCCCGCCCTGCTCGCCCGCGTCCTGGGCAACCTGCTCGACAACGCCGAACGCCACGCGGCCCGCACGATCACGGTGCGCCTGACGCACGACACGGAACACCGCGAAGCGGTACTCGACGTCCAGGACGACGGTCCCGGCATCCCGCCGGAGGACCAGCAGCGGATCTTCGACCGCTTCACCCGCCTCGACGACGCCCGCGCCCGGGACAGCGGCGGCGTCGGCCTCGGCCTGGCCATCGCCCGGAGCATCGCCCTCGCCCATCACGGCACCCTCGAGATCACTCCGAGCGCCCGTGGAGCGCACTTCACTCTCCGCCTCCCCACCGGCTTGTCATATTCCGATATAGGAATATGATGGCTTGCATGGCACGAGCAGCGACGACGTCGGACACGTTCAACGCGATCGCCGAGCCGCAGCGCCGGGACATCCTCGCGCTGCTGCGGGCGGGCGAGCGGCCGGTGACCGAGTTGGCCCAGGAGCTCGGGATGAGCCAGCCGGGGACGTCCAAGCACCTGCGGGTGCTCCGGGAGGTGGGGCTGGTGCGGGTCCGCGAGGTGGGCAAGCAGCGCCTCTACGGCCTGGACGCCCGCGGGCTGCAGCCGGTCCACGAGTGGGTCGGCGGATTCGAACAGTTCTGGAACGAGAGTTTCGACCGGCTGGACACCTATGTGCAGGACCTCAAGCAGACACGACAGGAGGAATGACCGATGGCAGGGACAAGGCGAGAAACGCGGGCGGAGCCGACACCGGCCGACCGGGAGATCCTGATCTCCCGGGTCATCGACGCCCCGCGGGAGCTGGTGTTCGAGGCGTTCACCGAGGTCCGGCACCTGTCGCGGTGGTGGGGTCCGGAGGGGTTCACCACCACCACGCGGTCCTTCGAGTTCCGCGAGGGCGGGGAGTGGGAGTTCGTGCTGCACGGGCCGGACGGGACCGACTACTCCGAGTGGATCCGCTGGCTGCGGATCGTCCCGCCGGAGCGGATCGCGCTGCTGCACGGTGAGTCCCGCGACGACCCGAACGCCTTCGAGTCGTTCCTGACCTTCGCGCCGGACGGCGCGGCGGCGACCCGGCTCGTGATGCGCACGGTGTTCGCCACCAAGGAACTGCGCGACGAGGCGGTCGAGAAGTACCACGCGATCGAGGGCGGCCGGCAGACGCTGAGCAGCCTGGCGGCGTACGTCGCCGGCCTGGCGACGAAGGAGGCGGAGGGCTGATGGCCGGGAAGGTGTTCTTCAGCGTGACGATGTCGCTGGACGGCTTCGTCGCGCCCGAGCCCGTGCCCGGTGACGACGAACTCTTCGCGCCCGGCCGGCAGGACGACCCGGACGTCCGGCGCTGGATGACGCAGTGGTCGGAGTTGCAGCAGTGGGCCTTCCCGCTGCGGTTCTTCCGGGAGAACCTGAAGCTGGGCGAGGGCGGCGAGGAGGGCCGCGACAACGACATCGCGCGGGAGACGTTCGAGCGCACCGGCGCGAGCGTCATGGGCAAGCGCATGTTCGACCTCGGCGAGCAGTCATGGCCCGAGGAGGCGCCCTTCCACACCCCGGTCTTCGTCGTGACGCACACCGAGCGTGACCCGTGGGAGCGGCCCGGGGGCACCACGTTCCACTTCGTCGACGACGGTATCGAGGACGCCCTCGACCAGGCCCGCGCCGCCGCCGGCGACCGCGACGTCCGCATCGCCGGCGGCGGCGCGACGATCCTGGAGTACCTGAACGCCGGTCTGGTCGACGAGTTCTCGATCACGCTGGCACCGGTGCTCTTCGGCGCCGGCACCCGCCTGTTCGACGGCGTGGACGCATCCAGGATCACGCTGGAGCCGGTCCGTTCGGAGCCGTCATCGCGAGTGACGCACCTGACCTACGCGGTACATCCACGGTAGCCGCGCCACCGCGCGAGCAGGCAGGGTGGATGGATGCCTGATTCGTGCTTGCCCGGAGGTTTCGTCAATGCGGTCGTTCGCGTCGGGGACACGGTGCGCCGTCCTGCTTCGGCGAAGTACGTGGGTGATCTGCTGAGGTTGTTCGAGGCCAGTGGCTGGGCTGGTGCTCCGCGGTATCTCGGCATGGACGACGAGGGCCGTGAAATCCTCAGTTACCTCGATGGCCACGTGGCATGGGAGCCGCGACAACCCGCTGCTGTGTCATCGGACGAGAGTCTGGTGACGGTCGCCCGGCTCGTGCGTGAGTTCCATGACCTGACGGCCGGCACCCCGCCGGCCGGAGATCAAGAGGTCGTGTGTCACAACGACCTGTCGCCCAAGAACACGGTCTATCAGCTGCGCGGCGGCGAGCTTCGGCCAGTGGCATTCATCGACTGGGACCTTGCGGCACCCGGCGCGCGGATCCACGACGTCGCTCATGTCTGCTGGCAGTACCTCGGTCTGGGCCCCTCGGTCACCGACGTCGAGAAGACAGCCCGACGGATGAGGCTGATCGTCGACAGCTACGAGTTGCCTGACCGAAAACGTCTCGTGTCCACGATCTTGTGGTGGCAGGCCCGCTGCTGGCAGGGCATCGAAACCCAGGCCGATGCGGGTGACCTCGCCATGGCCCGGCTCCGTGACGCAGGGGCGGTGAGGCAGGTTCAGTCGGCCTATCAGTGGGTTTCCGATCATCGCGATACGTTGGAACGCTCAGTGCGCTGAGCGCTCCAGCGGTGCGGATGCTCCGGCTCGTTGGAACAGGCGAATACGTTGAGCTCACCCCAGCGGCCCCCAGGGTGGGCCGTACTGTGCCTGGGTGCGTTACTTGGCGGAGCCCAGAGGGTGTCGTGCAGGACGAGTACCGCGACTTCGTCCGGGCGGGCCACCCGTCCGGCATTTCGCCGGACGGGCATCCCTGGCCTGACCTGCGCGCCGGCCCGTGAAGCCCTGACCGTCCCGGTCACGTGGCCGGCAGGGAAACCGGGGCGCCGGCCTGGGTGGTAGGCAAGGGCTGCTGGACGGCGCTCAGGAAATGTGTCGCGTGGTGCTGAGGGTGTCGGAATACTGCCTTGGTGACGCCTACTGCACTGCCTCAGCTGCTTCGGCCTCGGGCCCTGAGGCCCGGCGATCTCGTCGTTGTCGCCTCTCTGTCCGGGCCGCTCCATGCCGCTTACGAGCCCGACCTCGATCAGGCGGTGGCCGTGCTCGAGCGGATGGGATTCCGCGTGCGTCGGGCGCCGCTGCTCGAAGCAGGGCGGCACCGTTGGTGGAGCGCGGCCAAGCCGGCGGAGATCGCCAGGGAGTTCAATACGCTGCTGCGTGATCCTGAGGTTCGCGCGATCATTGCGCATGACGGCGGCCAGACGGCGCTCGGCTACCTCGACCTGATCGACTTCGAGGCGATCAGGGCCGACCCCAAGCCGATCCTCGGCTACAGCGACATCTCGCTGCTGCATCTGGTGCTCTTTGCGCGCACGGGTCTGGTCGGCTTCCATGCCGACACGGCAACCCCGGGACTCGGCAGGCACTGGCAGGCCGCGCCCGCGGCACGCCGAGCGGCGCTCGAGAAGCTCTACTCGAAGCTGCTGACCGATACGGAGCCGATCGGTGCGCTGCCGACCACCCCGTCGTGGGAATGCTGGCGTGCCGGTCGCGCCGAAGGCCGGCTGATCGGCGGGGTGATCAATCGCATTGTGTTGGCGCAGGCGACGCCTTACGCGCTGCCGCTCGAACGGTTCGACGGCGCAGTGCTGTTCTGGGAGGAGACGGGCGGCCAGGCATCGTATGTGTGGAGCTACCTACAGGTGCTGCGGCATTGCGGCGTCCTCGATCGGATCTCCGGCATGGTCGTGGGCGTCCCCCATTCCATCGACGGACTCGACTCGCCCGATGCGTCCCCGACCCTGCCCGAGATCGTCCTCGACGTCCTCGGTGACCGTGACATCCCGGTCCTGGGCAACGTCGAGTTCGGACACGCCGGCCCGAATCTGCCGATGCCGGTCGGCATCCGCGTCGCCCTCGACGCGCAACAGCGGACCCTGTCGCTGCTCGAACCGGCAGTACGGTCGCACGCGATGACGGGACCGGTCGGCTGAGCAACGCGGATCAGTTGGCCGACGGCCTCGGCAACACGCCATGGCAGGGCGGTCACCCCCGCACGTGCAGGCCGAAACCCGTGCGGCCCGCGGGCTCCAGTCCCTCCTTCAGGTGCAGCGAAGGGATCTCGTAGTCGCCGTAGTTCTGCCGCCGGAAGGCGATCGGCTCGGTCGACTCCAGGGTGAGCAGACGCTGCTCCCAGGCCTTGGCGACGTCGGGGTAGTCCGCGCCGGTCATCCGGTCGGCGCCGTACAGCACGAACGGCGGCAGCACCTCGATGCCGGGGTGGTACAGGACGCCGTGGTGGATCGGGAACAGCAGATCGTCGATGGGGCCGTTGATCCCGCGAGCGGCGTAATGCGACTCCGGGCCGCCGACGGTCACCGACAGCAGAGCCTTCCTGCCCGCGAGGGTGCCTTCGCCGAAGCGCTCGCCGTACCTGGTGTCGCTGTGCTCGCCGACGCCGTACGCGAAGCGGTGGATGAACACCCGGTCCACCCAGCCCTTGAGGATCGCGGGCATCGTGTACCACCACAGCGGGAACTGGAAGATGATGGCGTCGGCCCACAGCAGCTTCTGCTGCTCGGCGAGGACGTCCGCGGTGAGCGTCCCGGCGCCGAAGGCCCGGCCCGAGTCCAGGGCGACCTTCAGCGGACTTGACGCGACCGAGCCGTAGTCCGCGGCGTCCACGACCGCCTTCCAGTTCATCCCGTACAGATCGCTCACCCGCAC
Organism: Streptomyces sp. NPDC001858; assembly: GCF_053594615.1. Lineage (NCBI taxonomy): Bacteria > Bacillati > Actinomycetota > Actinomycetes > Kitasatosporales > Streptomycetaceae > Streptomyces > Streptomyces sp. NPDC001858. The sequence goes on along the minus strand of NZ_JBSFEV010000030.1, from coordinate 13,049 downwards.
CTCGTGCCCGGCGGTCTCCAAGGTGGACACCGCGAGGTCCTTCAGCGAGCCGTTGAGCGACTTCGGCTCCGGGTGGGCGTAGACGATCAGCGTCTTCATGGGAACTCCTTAGGATCGGATGCCTTCGATCCTGAGCCCGGCGGCGCCCGACGTTCAGGGACGCCTCCTCCATCGGACGCCACTTCCCTCGGACGTCTCCTCCGTCGGACGGGACTTCCTGGTAACGGCAGGACCACCTTCACCGGCACCACCGAGGCCATACTGGGGCGCATGGACGATCTTGCGGGCTTCCTGCGGACCCGGCGTTCCCGCGTCGACCCGGCGGCCGTCGACATCCCCACCGACAGCCGCCGCCGGGTCGCAGGGCTGCGCCGCGAAGAGGTCGCGCACCTGTCCGGAGTCAGCGTCGACTACTACGTACGCCTGGAGCAGGGCCGCGCGACCCAGCCCTCCGAGCAGGTCCTCGACGCGCTCGCCCGCGTCCTCGGCCTCGACGAGACCGAACGCGGGCACCTCCACCGGCTGGCCCGGCAGCGCCGCCGCCGCGCGAAGGCGCCGGGCGGACGGATCCGGCCGGAATTGCTGCGCGTCCTCGACCTGGTCGCCGCACCCGCGCTGATCATGGACCACCGCCTGGACGTGCTCGCCGGAAACCGCCTCGCCGGGCTCCTCTACGGCCGGCCGATGCCGGGCCTGAACACCGCACGGCACATCTTCCTCGAGGAGGCCGAGCGCGGCCTCTACGCGGACTGGGAGAACTGCACACTCGACGTGGTCGGGCACCTGCGTCTGGCCGCCGGCAAATACCCCGACGACCCCCGCCTGGCCTCGCTCATCGGCGAACTGGCAATGGGCAGCGAGCGCTTCCGCCGTCTCTGGGCCCGCGCGGACGTACGCGCCCGCACCCATGGACGCAAGGCGTACCGGCACCCGCTGGTCGGACTGCTGGAACTGCACCAGGAGAACTTCGCCCCACCGGACGAATCAGGCATGGAACTGCTGGTGCTGTCCGCCGCCCCCGGTACCCCCGCCGAGGACGGACTGCGCCTGCTCGCAGGCCTGGGCGCGAACAGCGCCGACGCGCATCCGACCGACCCGCACCCCGCACTCGTACCCGCGCCGGCGAAGCCATGTGCTCACGGCACTATCCAGCCGAACTGACCAAGGTCTCGAAGCCTGAGCTGTCGCAGTAAGACACCGCACGACGCTCAGCCCCGATGTCGCCGCTCACCGCATTGACGGTGTCATCGAGGATGTGGGTGCCACCGTGTTCCAGGCCAGCCCGGTCAAGCCTTTTCGAGGCCTCGACGAGCGCATGCCCACTCTGTCCGCCACCGGCATCGCCACCGGCATCGGCGTCTGCCTCACCGGTTGTCGTGGCGTGCGCCGCGTCCTGCCAGGACCCCAGCTTGGTGCAGTAGTCCCGTTGCCACTCCTGGGCCTGCGCCGGATCGTCCGACGAACAACCGCTCATCAGGACGCCGGCAACGACAACGGCCGCTGCGCGCTGGACCGCTCGTGTGATCCCACCGCTGTGCTGCATGGACATGCCCTCCCCGAAGTTGCCGCCACAGAGTATGGATCACAAAGGTCTCACCTTGCTCCGCCCGCGGCCGCCCCGGCTCCCAGCACGATCGCGCAGCCTCCGACGGCTCCGAAAGGCAGCCGGGCCGAACAGTAGGCTTCCCATTCATGGCCCTCCCTTCCCACGACACACTCGCTACACCTGACCCGGAGCCCGGGGCGACGGAGGCGGACGACGACAGGTTGATCGAGAGGTTGCGGGCCCTCGCTTGGGACCCGGGACTGCGTTTCGACAGCGCAAGGGTCCCCGCCACATGGATAGCCGAGCGCTACGGACCGGACCATCTGACGAAGATCCGCGCCAACATAGAGGGTTACGTCAGTGACGGCACGATCGCGCTCAAGTCACGGACCGACGAAGTGGCCGCCTACTATGCGAACACTCCACGGGCACCGCTGTTCCCTCCAGTCACAGCGACGGAAGTCGAGAACGCGGAACGCACCATCGGTCGCCGCCTGCCCGAGCTGCTTCGGCGCATCTATACCGAGGTCGCCAATGGCGGCTTCGGCCCCGACGGCGGACTCGCGCCCCTGACCAACGGCAGCCGCGCAACGGGCGACTTGACCGACTGGCAGTCCGTGGAGAGCATCCACCAGAGCAACCGTGCACAGGGGCGGCTGCCGGCATCATGGCTCTACCTCACCTCCGGCGGCTGCACGATGGAATGGCACGTCTCATTGATCGCGGTCGACAATCCGGTACTGCTTTACGACGCTGACGGCTGGGAGCCCACATGGGGCGAAGACGCACACGACGGCCTTCGCCATGCAACCGCACTACGGCGATGGCTCTGGACCTGGGCTGACGGCGGCAACGTATGGAATGAACTCCTCGACCGCCTTTCTGACCAGGAGTGACCTGCCGTCCCGCAGCTGTTCATTCTGAAATCGTCTGCACCAGCAGCTTCGTCACGTTCACGCGTTCGCCGCTGTGTCCTCCGTCGCGGTCCGGCGGACGTCGATGGTCAAGGGGCCGCGCAGCAGGCCCACGCCCAAGGTTGTTTCGTGGGCGGTGATCGAGGTGACGCCGTCGATCGGCAGGCGGAAGTACTCGGCGCCCTGTGGGAGGCGCCACGCATGGATCGTTCCGTCCTCGCCGGCCGAGTACAGCAACCCCTGGTCGCCGAGGCGGGTGGCCGCGAGGCTGAGGACCGATCGGCTGTGTCCCTCCAGCACGGCGGTGCAGCGGCCGGTGTCCGGATCCCACAGGCGCACCGTGGAGTCGTCGCCGCTCGATGCGATCACCGTCCCGCTCCCGGTGTCCACCAGGGCGACGGAGCGGACCCACTCCGTGTGCCCGCTCAGCATCTGTAGGCATTCGCCGGTCGTGGCGTCCCAGATACGTACGGTCTGGTCGGTGCTGCCGGAGACGACAACGTCCCGGTCAGCGATCCGGCCGATCGCCACCGCACGCACCCATTCCGTGTGCCCCTTGAGGACCAGGACGGTTCCTGCGGCGACGTCCCAGACCCGGATGCTCTTGTCGTCACTCGCGGACGCGACGACGTCCCGGCTGCCGACGCGCCCCGCGGCCACCTGCCACACCACGCCCGTGTGGCCGGTCAGTGTGATGTGCGGGCGGCCGTCAAGGCGCCAGACCCGTACCGTCCGGTCGTAGCCGCCGGAGTAGAGGACCGGTTCACCGTCGAGGGCGCCGATCGCCACCGACTGCACCGTGCCGGTGTGCTCGGTACAGACGGCGTTCAGGGTGCCGTTCGCGGCGTCGCGGATCTCGATGGTGCCGTCGTCGCCGGCGATCGCCATGACGGGTCCGTGGCGGCCGGGGCCGAGCGCGATGCCGCGGACGATGCCCGGAACCTCGCCGTCGGCGCTGTCGTCGCCCAGCCCCGACGTGTCCCAGATGCGGACGCTGCAATCGTTGCCGGCCGAGATCAGGGAGGGTGTTCCGGCGAACTCGCCGACGGCCGCGGCCGACACCGGCGCCGTGTGGCCCTCGATCACGGCCAGGCACTCACCCGAGGCGGGGTCCCAGGTGCGGATGGTCCGGTCGTTGCCCGTGGAGACCACGATGTCGTGCCCGGCCAGCCGTGCTACGGCGACGGCCCGGACCCAGTCGGTGTGGCCGTGCATGACCTGGCATGCCTCGCCGGTGAGCGGGTTCCAGGTACGCACCGTGCGGTCGTTGCTGGCCGAGGCGATCGTGGGGTGCTCCGCCGGTCCGCCCAGCGCGACGCCCCAGACGGGTTCGGTGTGCCCGGTGAACACGAAGCGGCAGCGCGCCTTGTCGGCGTCCCAAAGGCGGATGGACTGGTCGTCCGAGGCGGAGACGACCACGTCCACGTCGTCGAGACGTCCGACTGCCAGACCGCGTACCCAGTCCGTGTGCCCTTGCAGGACGCGGACGCAGTCGCCGCTCACCGCGTCCCAGATGCGGACGGCCGCGTCGTCACCGGCCGACACGATCACCTCGCGGTCGCCGACGCGGCCGATCGCGACTGCGTGGACGGCTCCCGGGTGGCTGGTCAGCCGGGCCGTCTCCTGGCCGGAGTCGAGGTCCCACATCCGCACGGTGCCGTCGTCGGAGCCGGAGACCGCCACGGGCTTTCCTGCGACGTGCCCACAGGCGGCGGCGCGCACCCAACCACCGTGCCCCTCCAGCAGATTGACGGTCCGTCCGCTGAGCGGATCCCACACCCGCAGCGTTCGGTCGGCGCCACCGGAGACGATGACGGGCGAGTCGTGTCGCTCGCCGACGGCCACGCACTGGACCGGTTTGATGTGCCCCAGCAGCGACCGGTTGAACGAAGTGGCGCGGGTGCGCGCCCACAGCGGCCACCACAGAGCCGCCGCGCGGGGTTCCATCTCCAGTGGCGAGCCCTGGAGCAGGCCTTCCAGCGCGAGTACGGCGGCGCGCGCGTCGAATTCGTACTCGCCGAGGGTGTGGGCGATCCGTAGGTAGAGGCGGGCGATGTCCCCGCCGTCCAGTTCCACGCCGGCTCCCAGCGCCTCGCTGAAGGTGTCGGGGTCACAGGCGATGAGGAAGTCGACGTCACGGATGAGGTGTCCGAGGTATTCGCCACGGAGTGCATGGGTGGCCAGGAAGCGCAGGATGTAGGGGTTGGCGTTCTCCCACCCGTCACGGCGCCCCATCGCGGCGAGTTGGGCGGCGATGGCGTGCTCGATCTCCTTCTCAGTCACCGGCCTTGGCCTCCGCGCGCAGGTAGTCCGCGATGGACTGGTGGTAGAGACGGAAGACCGCCTGGTCGCCCTCGGTCGCCTCGACCAGGTACCAGCCGGCCTCTCGGATCACCTGAGCCACGTCTGCCGCCGAGTACGCGCGCCCTTTGGTGGACAGGGATGTGGCCAGCGCGGACCATATCTGACGCCGCGGGAGGCCCTTGCCTCGGGCGAAGGCCAGCGGGCGCAGCACCTCGTGGAAGAGGTCGGGATCCTCGAAGCGGTTCAGGTCGGCGGCCAGCGCCTCGTACAGGCCCGACACCCCGATCTGTGTGGTGATCACCTTCTGCCATCCGCCGTCCGCCAGTTCGGCGGGCAGGACGCGGCTGAGTGCGCGGACGGCGAAGCGGGCGTAGAGGAAGACGCCCTCGCTGCGGGCGGCGATCTGGGCGGCCGCCTGCCGCCGGGCGTCGGTGTCCGGCCAGAACTCGGAGAGCCGCCGCTCGGCGTAGGCGGCGATGGCCTCGCCGGCGGATCGGTCCGCATCGAGGTCGAGGACCAGCGCCGGGTTGCGACGGGGGCTGAGCGCCGTCAGGAGCGGGCCGAGACCGTCCGGCGACGAGGCGGGCCGGCCACTGCGGTCGCGCCGGGTGCCCACCAGGACCTTGCACCCGGGAAGGCCCGCCACTGTCCTCAACAGGTCGCGGGCGATGAGGATTTCGTCCCCGAGGACGGCCTCGTCGAGCCCGTCCGCCAGGACCGTCACCTCGCGCTCCGCCTCCGACAGCGCGAGGACGAGAGCCGATACCGGGTCGCCCGTTCGGGGTAACGCGATGCCCAGTTGGTCCGCCAGTTCGGCGGCCACCATGTCGGCGGACTTGTTCTTGAGGTGGACCACCGCGTCGAAGACGCCGACCGGGGGAAGGGTGACCGGGTCGACGTCGAGCATGCCCAGGGCCCGGCACGCGGCCTGGGCGTCCTGGTCGGACAGGACGGCGAGCCGGCCCAGGACCGCCGACTTGCCGGCGCCCGGCGAGCCGGTCAGCGCCACCAGGCCGACGCCGCTGCCGAGCCAGCGGATCAACTGCTCGCTGATCTCCTGACGGCCCGTGAAGAACCACCCCAGGTCGATGGCGTCGGCGCCGGAGGCCTTGAGCAGGAAGTGCTCCCGGTCGCCGGAGGGCAGGTGCTGGAGCAGCCGCCCCAACTCCACCGAGCGATCCGCGGCGCCGACGCGGTAACGCGGGTTGGGGATCACCTTCATCGAGCTCAGCCCCACCACCCGTGCGCACTGCTCGTCGCCGAGTCGGTCGCACAGTTCGTCGCAGAGTTCGCCCGGCGTGATCCACGGGTCGAGGTCGCGCCAGTGGCGCTGTTCGCCCTGGGCGCCCGACCCCTTCTCGACGACGTTCATCAGGGTGTCGACGAACAGACCGCTGGAGGACCGCTCGTGGTGCAGCGAGGAGACCAGCACGGCAAGCCGCATGGGAGGTCCGGCCATGGACGCCGCCTGGCGTTCCAGCGCTGCCTGGACCTCGGAGGCCGCGAATCCGACGCGGCACGCGTCGAGGAGAATCAGCGCCTCGCGGGCGCGACTGTTCAGGATGAGCGCCGCGACTTCCTCCGCGCTGATCGCTTTGGAGAAGGAGTAGGGCGGCAGCGCCGGACTGGTGCGGCTGAGGATGAAGTGACGGCCGTTGTGCAGGCGCCCGTGACCGCCGAGATAGAACACGATCGACGGCGGTTGCGCGGATTCCCGAGTGCTGTCCGCCCAGCCCTCCACAAAGGCGATGACGTCCCTGGCGGAAGCCCTGGCGAGATGGCGCGGCACGGTGACGCCGCGGAAGCCGAGTTTCTCGAAGAAAGCGGCGAGGTCGACAGCGCCGGACACCGAGCGGGGAAGGTCCTCGTGCGGGCTTCCGGCATAGTCGATACCAAGCGAGAGGATCTCTCGAACTCGACTCTGACTCACGCCAGTACCCCCTGGACGCCCTCGATCGCGCTACACTAGCAGACCTCTGGGCGCTGCAGGAGGTGGGTGTGGCTGTATTAGCCGAAGGCGATATAGCCGTCGTGATTCCCGGAATCCTGGGCAGCTGTCTGGATCGTGGGAATCGGCAGGTGTGGGGCTACCGACAGATCGGCTGCAACCTCTTTCACCTGGCAGAAAAACTCACCGAAGACCTCTCACTTCCACCCGGGGCATTCGATTCCCCGGAAGAGAATCTCGATACCGGCGTCACCGCGACGAGCGTCCTGAATTCCTGTCACCTCATTCCCGGATTCTGGTCGGTCGACGGCTATCGGGCCATGATAAAGAGTCTGCACAACCGCTACGCGATCGATGACGTCTTCGCCTTCCCCTACGACTGGCGGCAGTCCAACCGCGTGTCGGCCCGGCGTCTCGGGGAGTTCATCCGGCCGCTTCTGCAGCGACGGCGCAGAACGCATCCCCAGGCCCGTGCGGTGCTCGTCGGCCATTCCATGGGCGGCCTGGTGGCCCGGTACTTCGCGGCATGCCTGGACACGGACCGCGACACGCGACGGGTGGTCACCATCGGCACCCCCTATCTCGGATCGGTCAAGGCGCTCCTGGTGCTGGCGAAGGGATCCATCGCTCTGGGGCCGTACGAACTCGACCTGGGCGACTTCGCCCGCAGCCTTCCGTCCGTCGCGGAGCTGCTGCCCGTCTACCCCTGCGTTTGGTCGCCGGACGGAGACTTCGGCACGATCGAGTCACACCCCGTACCGGGGCTGCCGGCGCAACTGACCGCCCACGCTGTCGCATTCCAGCAAGAGATGCGTGAAGGAATGCTCCGACTGGGGTCCCGAGCACCGCAGTTCCATGCCGTCGTCGGGCATCTCCAGCCCACGGACGTCTGGGTCTCGACCGGGTCCGGTCTGCAGGCGCACCAGCCGGACGATCTCGCCGACCGCGGCGACGGCACGGTGGCCAGGCGCTCGGCGACCCCGCCCGAGTGGGAGAGCGACGCGGCGGCCACCTTTCTTCCCGGCAAGCACGCGTCCATCCATCAGCAGCGCGAGACCCTGCGCCATCTGCACGGGGTACTCACTGCGAGGCGGCACGCCCCCATGGCGGTCGAGGACGAGATCGCGGTGACCGCGCTGCAGTATGCCGTGACCGGCGACGCGTGGGAGATCCAGGCGGAGTCGTGCCACGGCGTCGACACCCTGGCCATCGAAGTAGTCGTCACCGACGACGCGGGCCGGGAACTCTGCGCGCCGATACCGCTGCGTCCTTGCGGCGGCTCGCGGTATCGGACCGCCTGGCGTCCGACGTCGTCGGGCGTCTTCCGCTGGGAGGTGCGCCCGATGGCACAGGCGGCAACCCCGGTGGAGCCGGTCTCCGACCTCGTACTGGTCGGACCGCAGTAAGGGAGCGGAAGGGCGCGGGCGGCAGCCGTTGCACCATCACGTCGATAGGAGAGGTCCTGTGCTCGACGCGATATCCGACGAGAACATCCTGCGCGTCCCGGAGGACTTCCCCGTCGGCCATGGATTCTCCGCTCCGCCGCGGCTCCTCCGCGTTCAGCGCGAGCAGCCGCTCTGCCCGGTCCGCACACCGCACGGCGACCGGCTGTGGCTGGTGACGCGGCACGCGGATGTCCGCGCCGCCTTGACCGACCCCAGGCTCACCCGGCAACTGGGCTTTCCCGGCGCTCCGCGCCTGGCCGGCGAGGACGTCACTTCGCTCGCTGATTCGCTGTTCAATCTCGAGGGACCTCGGCACGCAATGTTGCGCAAGGTGCTGTCCGGCTCCTTCAACCGCGGCGCCGCGCAGTGGTGGGCCGCGCAATGGCGGCGGTCGGCGGCCGAGACCGTGCAGAAGCTGCGGGAATCGACGACGTCCGCCGACCTCGTCACCGCGTTCGTCGACCCGGTGGTGGCCGATGTGGCCGGATCCCTGCTGGGCCTCGGCCGGAGCGAGTTCCTCCGGGTCCGGGAGAACGTCCGTCGGCAGACCGGCCTGACCGCCGGCAGCGATCCCGTCGGACGGGCGACCGCGAATCTCGTGGAGTTCGCCGACAGTCTGCTCGCCCACTCCGAGGGACGCGGGCAACACCTTCCGGTCGCCGCGCTGTCCGCGGCTTGCCGCGACAAAGTCATCACGCGCCGCGAGGCCGTCTCGACAACCGCCCTGCTCCTGCTGACCGCGACGGACTCCCTCGTGGCACCGCTGGCCACGGGACTGCTGGCGCTGCTCACTGACCAGGACCAGCTCGGGCGCCTCCTGCGCGAGGAGGCGCCCTGGACCGATGCGGTGGAAGAGGTCTTGCGTTTCTACAACAACGGGCCCACCAACTACCCACGGCTGGCACTGACCGACGTCCCACTGGCCGGAAGGACGATCCGGTCCGGCGAGGCGGTCATCACCTCGACTCTCGCGGCGGGTTGGGACCCGCGGCTCTTCCCGGCGCCCGACCGCTTCGACATCGGCCGCCGCAACGGCGCGTCCCTCGTGTTCGGCGCCGGGCCGCACCGCTGCCCCGCCGCGGCCTTCTCGCGCAGCATGCTGGCCTTGTTCACCAGCGCCGCGTTCACCGGGCTGCCGGCCCTGCGGCTGGGCTCGATGCCCGTGTCGGGGGAATCGGGCGGGTTCTTCACCCGGCCGACGGTCCTGCTCGCCGAGTGGTCCTGACGCTACATCCGGCCCAGGCTGACCATCCTGGGGATCACCTTCTTCGCCATGATGGACCCGACCTTGATGCCCTGTTCCTGGAAATGCGCGTCGATCCAACGGAGTTCGCCGAGCTCGGCCTGCGGGGTCATCTCGCCCTCCACCTCCACCACGTAGGCGTGGATGATGAGCGGTTCGCCCTCGAAGACGGCGATGTCGCTGAACGTGCCCAGGTAGTCGTAGGCGGAGACGTCGACGCCCAACTCCTCGCGCAGCTCCCGGTACAGCGTCTCCCGCTGGGTTTCGCCGCCCTCCATGCGCCCGCCGGGCATGATGTACTCCTCGCCCTCCTGCTTCTTCTTGCGCACGACGAGGATCCTGTTGTCCTTGACGATGGCGGCGCCGACCTTCTGAATGGCTGCCTGGGTCGGGTCGTACAAGCGATCTTCCGGACGGTCCATGACGTCCTTCCTTTCAGTGGTTCATCTCATTGGTTCATCGCACTTCCCAAGGGAAAGTGACCCAGCCGTCGCAGCGCACGGCCCAGTAGTCGGGGCACAGTTCGCCGGAAGTCCGGCCCGGCTCTGCGCGGTCACCCTTCCATACCAGCGCGGCCGTTCTGACTTCGGCCGCCCCACTGCCCTTGATCATTCGGCTGACGCCGGAGATCGTCGCACCGCTGGTCACGATGTCGTCCACCAGAAGGACGTCGCGGCCGGTGAGATCGCCGACCGACGCACTGTTGCGCAAGATGAGCTCCGGAAGCATCGGCGAATGCGCGAAATCACTGGACGTATGGCGGGCGTAGGCCACACGGACATCATCGATCTTGTTCAGGTGTGCGATTATCGTTGCTGGAACGAGGCCGCCGCGCGCTATGGCAACGATGGTTTTCGGGGTTGCGTCACGCGCTATCTGCAGATGCAGGCGGTACCCCAGTTCCTGGATGGTCTGCCAGTCCAAGTCGAGGTCGGTAGCAGCCATACGCCCCCTTCGAATGTCCGTCCCGGATGCTGCCTGTACCCACTGGAATCAGACCATCTTGCTGACCTGCAAGAGAGCCGACAAGCGCCAGGCCTGAACAGGCGCCTTTCGCTCTCTGCCGGGCCGTGAAACCCGAATCCCCGTGCACCCCCAACTCCACCACAACAGGCGTTGCAATGGGCGTTCTCATGAAATCTGCGGCCGACCGGCCGGCTCCGGGCTGCGCCGCCGGGGCCCGGGGCCGCCTGAAGCCCTTGCGGTACCGCGCTGGGATGAGCTGCTCGGACGTCATCCCTGCGATGTAGGCGGGCGGTGTATCCGGTGCGGTGGGAATGACCACCGGGACGGACTCCGCGGGTTCGCGCGGCGGCGAGAATGATCCGGTGATCGATGTGATCAACGTACGTACGACGCCGGCGTGGCTGCGGGGAGCCGCGCGCCGGACGGTCCGCGACGCCAGGCTGCCGAGCGGTCCACCGCTGCGGCTCACCCAACGCGCCTGGCAGTTCGACGCGTTGGTGGCGCTGGCGCTCGGAATCGCCACCGTCTACTACGGCATCGACAATGCCAACAACGTGGTGGTGCGGGAGATCGCGCCCGGCGTGCAGTACGTCATCGCGCGCCCGTCCGGTGCCGGCGGCCTGGCCTTCATGGTGACCCTCGCGGCCGTCGCCTCGGGCGCCCTGGCCCTGCGCCGTCGCTACCCGCTCGCCGTGTTGTGCGTCGTGACGGCCGCGACCCTGGCGACACCGCACAGCGTCATGCGGCTGACGTTCTACGCGTTCGTCATCGCCGTCTACAGCGCCGCCGTGTACAGCCCGTACCGGGTGGCGACCCTGGCGGCGCTGCCGGTGTCGGTCGTCCTGGTCGGCACCTCGGGGAACTCGGTGACGCCGATCGTCCCCAACGAGTACATCGCCCTGCTGATCCTGGTCCCGATGGCCGTGGCCGCCGTCGGACTGCGCACCTGGAAGCTCCGGACCGACGAGGGCCGCACCCGGCTGTTCGCCCTGGAACGCGAACAGGCCGAGGCGCTGCGCCGGGCCGTCGAGCACGAGCGGGCCAGGATCGCCCGCGAACTGCACGACGTCGTCACGCACAACGTCAGCGTGATGATCATCCAGGCCGGTGCCGCCCGCAAGATCATGAACACTTCCCCCGAGGAGGCCGGCGAGGCGCTGCTCGCCGTCGAGGCGGGCGGGCGAGCGGCCATGACCGAGCTGCGCCACGTCATGGGACTGCTCACCATGACCGACGAGGGAGAGGGGACGGACGAAGACGCAGACCTCGCCGACACGGCGGCGGTGCCGGCCCCGCAACCCGGCCTGGACCAGCTGGAGAAGCTGGTCGGACGGGTCCGGGACGCCGGACTGCCGGTCGACCTGAACGTGACCGGACCGCCCCGTCCCCTCCCGCCCGGAGTCGAACTGGCCGCCTATCGCGTGGTCCAGGAAGCCCTGACCAACACCGTGAAGCACGCGTCCGGCGCAGCCGCCGCCGTGACCGTCGAGTACGGGCCGGAACGGCTCCGGGTGGAAGTCACCGACACCGGTGGCCACGCGGGCGCGGGCGCCGGAAGCGGCCGGGGTCTGATCGGTCTGCGCGAGCGCCTCGCCGTCTACGACGGAACCCTGGACACCGGCCGGCGGCTGACCGGCGGCTACCGTGTGGAGGCCCTGATCCCCTTGGAGACACCGTGACCCCCGAGCCGCTGCGCGTGCTCCTCGCCGACGACCAGACCCTCGTCCGCACCGGATTCCGGCTGATCCTCCGCGCCGACGGCATCGACGTCGTCGCCGAGGCGACCAATGGAGCCGAAGCGGTCGAGGGGGTCCGCCGCACCCGTCCGGACGTGGTCCTGATGGACGTCCGGATGCCCGAGATGGACGGCCTGGAGGCCACCCGCCGCATCCTCACCGGCGCCCCCGGCGAACCCCGTGTCATCATCCTGACCACGTTCGACCTCGACCGGTACGTCTACGCGGCCCTGTCCGCCGGGGCCAGCGGCTTCCTCCTCAAGGACGTCACCCCCGAGCAGCTGACCGCGGCCGTCCGCACGGTCCGCACCGGCGACGCGCTCCTGGCGCCCGCCGTCACCCGTCGCCTCGTGCAGCGGTTCGCCCAGCGCGGCAGCGACACCGCCGCGCTCCACCGCGACCTCGCCTCGCTGACCCCGCGTGAACTGGAGGTCCTCGGCCTGCTGGCCCGAGGGTTGAGCAACGCCGAACTCGCCGCCCGCCTCCATCTGGCCGAGACGACCGTCAAGACGCACGTCGCCCGCATCCTCGCCAAGCTCGGACTCCGTGACCGTGTCCAGGCGGTGATCGTCGCGTACGAGACAGGGCTGGTCAGCGTCGGCGCACGCGAGGCGGCCCGGCAGTCGACGGAGCAGACGTAGACCGAAGCCGAAACTCGGGGTCAGCAGTGGGAACCTGCGCGTGATGTGAAGTGACCGCCCGGCCGCGCGGCGGAGTCTTCACGGGGTGCCGCCCTCCTCGGCCGAGGGATTGAGCGACGCCAACAGTTTGAGCAGCAGTGCGTGCGTCTGCGCCTGTTCCGTCGGCGTCAGCGCCTGCAGCGCTTCGGCGTGCGTGGCGTCCAGCGCTTCCGCGGCCTCGGTGGCGAGCCGCAGGCCGGACTCGGTGGCGTGCAGTCGCTGGGTGCGCCGGTCGCCGGGGGTGGTCCGGCGTTCGAGGAGGCCCCG